>NZ_LJYH01000044.1:0-382 GCF_001440005.1 Mycobacteroides sp. H001 | reverse complement strand
GGTGTTCGGCTTGCACCAGTGCGGCTTGTTCGTCGGCGGGGTCGGCGAACAGGAACGAGCCGGTGCCGGGTGCGCCGGCCGATCCGAGCTTGTTCATGCGCTGTGGCACTGCGGCGCCCTGGTATTCCAGCGGGATGGCGTGGCCGTGCTCGTCGACACCGGCCAGCGGCTGGTGCAGCTCGATGTATTCACCGTGCGGCAGTCGCTTGATGATGCCGGTCTCGATGCCGTGTTCGAGTACTGCGCGGTCGCTGCGTTGCAGGCCGATGGCCCAGCGGTAGGCCAGGTAGTACACGACGATCGGCAAGATGACCATGCCGATACGGCCGATCCACGTCGTCGCGTTCAGCGAGATATGGAACTTCAACGCGATGATGTCGTT
>NZ_LJYH01000043.1:0-210836 GCF_001440005.1 Mycobacteroides sp. H001 | reverse complement strand
ACTGGGCCCGGAGGTCCCATAGGTTTGGGGCCCCGAGGGCGGTGCGCCGTAGGGGTGCTGCTGGCTCGGCGGCTGCCCATAGGTCTGCGGAGCGGATTGGTAGCCGCCGGTGGGATAGTGCTGCTGAGCGCCGGTATAGGGGGCCGGCTGCAGACCCGAGGCCGGACCACGCATGGTGGGGGGAGCGATTCCCAGCTGCGTCTCGCTGCCGAGGCCGCCCAGGGCGAACGTCAGCCGCGGTCCGCCTGGGTCACCGAGGTTGACCACGGTGTCATCGCGCACCTCGACCCAACCGACCTGGCGGCCGTTGACGAAGATGCCGTTGAGGCTGCGTTGGTCCTCGGCGATCCATTTACCGTCGACGAACCTGACTATCAGGTGAATACGCGACACCAACGGGTGCGTGATGCGTACATCGGCGTGGATATCGCGGCCGATATGAATGTCGTGCCCGGGTGCGAACTTTCGTTCGTCACCATCGAATACCACGGTGAGAGTGGGTGCTTCCCGACCAGTCATCGCCCCCGACTGTATCGGGTCGGGGCGTAAGGCCAGCCGTCCCGCGCCGGACGTTCACAGGGACTGCGGTACGAATTCACAGGTTGTGCAGCAGAAACAGCGTTCTGACGAGGACGGACACGCACAGCGTGGGCCAGTACCAAATGTGCCAATGCCGCCAGTGCCCGATGCCCATGGCGATCGGCGCGGCCATGCACGTGAACAGGGTCAGCAGCGACCAGACGAACACCCCGGCTGCCGCGTCGGCCTGTTCGGGTGCGGCGCCGCTGAAGGCGAGCGGGAAGATCGAGGCGAACGCGACGACGCCTGCCGCCGCGGTCACCAGCACCCACAGCAGCCAGCTGACGACGGACTCGGCGGTTCCCGGTTTCTGGTGTTCGGGCGCCGCCGTCATGGCAGCGATGCTATGTGAGCACGCAGTGGGTTCTGCTGAAAATCGTGGCCATGCACTGATTGCAGTGGGTGCATCGGGAATGGGCGGCCCGGTCAGCCGCCACCCGATTCACCAGATCCGGATCGGCCAGCAGCGCACGTCCCATGGCCACGAAATCGAAGCCCTCCGCCATCGCCAGGTCCATGGTGTCGCCGCCGGCGATTCCGCCCAAGAGGATCAGGGGCATGTCCAGTTCGGCGCGAAACCGGCGGGCATCGTCCAGTAGGAAGGCGTCGCGGTAGGGATAGGACCGGAAGAACTTCTTTCCGGTGAGCCGCACGCCCCAACCCATGGGTTTGGGGAAGCCGCTGGCGAGCTCACGGATCGGCACCTCGCCGCGGAACAAGTACATGGGGTTGACCAGAGAGGATCCCGCAGTCAGTTCCAGGGCATCGAGTCCGCCGTCTTCCTGCAGCCATTTCGCGGTTTGCAAAGACTCCTCGATCGGGATGCCGCCGCGGATGCCGTCGGTCATGGTGAGTTTCGCGGTCACCGCCAGCCGATCGCCGGCCACCTTCCGCACTGCTTGCACCACCGCGCGCGCCACCTTGGCGCGGTTGGCCAGCGATCCGCCGTACTCATCGCTGCGCCTGTTGAACAGTGGGCTCAGGAAGGAACTCACGAAATAGCCATGGCCCAAGTGGATTTCGACGGCGTCGAAACCGGCCTCGATGGCAAGCCGGGCCGCGTTCGCGTGCGCGGCAATCACGCCCTCGATATCGGAAGTGCTGGCACGGCGGGCGAATTTCATGCCCAACGGGTTGAAGAACCGGATCGGGGACAGGGCACGTGACCCGTTCGATCGCGCATTGGCCACCGGACCGGCATGGCCGATCTGCGCCGAGACGGCGGCGCCGGTGTCGTGGATGGCACCGGTGAGGCGCCGCAGCCCGGGCAGGGCCTCTTCACGCATCCAGACCTGGCCGTATTCGGTGCGTCCCTCGGGGGCGACGGCGCAATAGGCAACCGTTGTCATGCCGACCCCGCCGAGTGCGGGTCTGCGGTGATACTCGATGAGATCGTCGGTGACGAAAGCGTCCGGTGAGGCGGCCTCGAATGTGGCGGCCTTGATTGTCCGGTTGCGCAATGTGATGGGGCCGAGTCGCGCGGGCGCCAACACGTCGGGAACTCCAGCGGCGTCATTGCCCATGAGCGGGAGATTACGCCGCGACCACGGACGGCGAATTCTGGATGCGGACTCCTAATTTTCGGTAAGCCCGGTGGATGTACGTTCGTCGTATGACCTCCCTGAATCTGTCAGCCGACGAAGTTCTGACCACCACCCGTTCGGTGCGCAAGCGCCTTGATTTCGACAAGCCCGTCGAGCGCGCGGTTGTCGAGGAATGTCTGAACATCGCGCTGCAGGCACCGACCGGCTCGAACCATCAGGGCTGGCACTGGGTGATCGTGGAGGACGCCGACAAGAAGAAGGCGATCGCCGACATCTACCGCGAAGGCTGGAACAAGTACGCCAAGGGCGCAGGCGCCACCTACGCCGAAGGCGACACCCGGGCCGAGCGTAAGGAAAAGGTTGTGGACTCGGCCGGCTACCTCGCCGAGAACTTCGAGCGGGCGCCACTGTTCCTCATTCCCTGCATCGAGGGACGCCTCGACAATCTGCCGGTGGTTGGCGCGGCGTCGTCGTGGGGATCGTTGCTTCCTGCGGTGTGGAGCTTCATGCTCGCCGCCCGTAACCGCGGTTTGGGATCGGCCTGGACGACATTGCACCTGATGGACGACGGTGAGAAGCGCACCGCCGACATCCTGGGCATCCCGTTCGACAAGATCACCCAGGGCGGGCTGTTCCCCATCGCGTACACCGTCGGCACGGACTTCCGGCCCGCCAAGCGCCAGCCCGTCGCCGACGTCCTGCACTGGGACACTTGGTGAGAGCTGGAATACTGGCCGTGTGACGGCGACTCGACTTGATGGCAAGACCACCCGCGACGAGATCTTTGTGGAGCTGGCCACTCGCGCCGCGGCGCTGACCGCGGCGGGCAAGACCCCAGGCCTGGGAACCATCCTGGTGGGGGACGACCCGGGTTCGCACGCCTATGTTCGAGGTAAGCACGCCGACTGCGCCAAGGTGGGCATCAACTCGATCCGCCGCGATCTGCCCGCAGATATCGATCAAGCCACACTGTGCGCCACCATCGACGAGCTGAACGCCAACCCGGACTGCACCGGCTACATCGTGCAGCTACCGCTACCCAAGCACCTCGACGAGAACGAGGCGCTGGAACGCATCGACCCCGATAAGGACGCCGACGGGCTGCACCCCACGAACTTGGGCCGGCTGGTGCTGGGCAAGGAAGCCCCGCTTCCGTGCACGCCGCGGGGCATCGTCTATCTGCTGCGTCGCTATGACGTCAAGCTCGACGGCGCGCACGTGGTGGTGATCGGTCGTGGCGTTACGGTGGGCCGTCCCCTCGGGCTGCTGCTCACCCGCCGCTCGGAGAACGCGACAGTCACCCTGTGCCACACCGGAACCCGTGACCTGGCTGCCTTGACCCGGCAGGCCGACATCATCGTCGCCGCTGCCGGCGTGCCGCACATGGTGACGGCGGACATGGTCAAGCCGGGTGCCGCGGTGGTCGACGTGGGCGTGAGCCGGGTCGACGACAAGCTGACCGGCGACGTGGCCGAGGACGTCTGGGATGTCGCCGGGTACGTCTCGCCCAACCCGGGCGGAGTCGGGCCCTTGACCCGAGCGTTCTTGCTTAGCAACGTGATCGAGCGAGCGGAACGTTCGTGACGACTACCCGGGACATGTTCGGGGCTGCTCTTGATGCCGTCCGCCGCTTCGCCCGTGAGCAGTGGCCGATTCTGGTGGTATCGGCGGTCTTTCTGGTGGCGCTGGGATTGGTGATCGCGGATCGGTGGCGCCGCGGTGCGCTGGTCGTGGGGATCGCTGTGGGAGTGGCCGCAGCGCTGCGGTTGGTGCTGGCCGATGACACCGCGGGCCTGTTGGCGGTGCGCAGCAAGACCTTTGACGTCGGTGCTCTCAGTGCCGTCGCTGCGGTGATGGTCTACCTGGCGTTGACGATCGACCCGCTGGGCACCGGATAGACCTACTTGAGCAGTTGCGCCGAGCGTGCGATGGCATCGGCCTGCTCGCCGAAGAACTGCTCCGACGGTTCTCCGCTGGGGCTGCCGGTGTTGCTGGTGGCGATCTGCCAACGTTGATCGCCCTGCCCGACAAACGCCACGTAGATCTTGGGCGTGACGGCGGACGGCGGCTTGCCCTCCGCGACCGGAGGCTTCTCCAGCTCCAGGCTTGCCGAGGCTCCGGGCAAGTTGGGGCCGTCCCATGAGTCTCGTTTATCCGCAGTGACTTTCGACTTACGGCTCTTGACGAAGTCGCTCACCGCATCGGCATTCGACGATTCGAGCCAGCCCTTTACCTCGGGTGCGGCCGTGTTCTCGTCGGAAGCCGTCAACTTGCGGATGCGCACGTACTGCGCGAATTCCGTTGACTCCCACTTGGGCCGGACCTGGAAGGTCACCTGCCCCTTGTTGTCGTGCACTCCGTCGGCGAAGGCCACCCAGTCATGCGGGAGGGTGACGTAGATGCCCAGTTCGGGGATGAACTGCCGAGTGTGCCGTTCGGTGGGCGCGCTGCTGGCGCTGGATTCGGACTGGTTCTTGGTGTCCGAAGGTGACCCCGCCGATCCACAGCCGACGAGCGCCGGGGTCAGGAATGTGGTGGTGACAAAGAGGGCTGCCAGCAGGCGGCGATCCGTACGCACGGGTACACCGTAGCGGCACGCGGCCTATTCGTCTCTGTGAATTGGGGCACCCGATTCACAGATCTTCTACTGGTTGAGTGTCGCCCGGATACTCACGGTGACGTACGGCAGCGCCAGTCCCGTCGACTGGGCAAGCGCAGGATGGGTGGACAGCAGTTCCCGAACCTGCTGCAGGGTCTTCTTCCGGGCGGCTTCAGGGGCGGTGATGCAGTAGCTGCGTGAGGCCACCATATCCAGAAGTGCCTGAGGGGTAAGGTAACTCGTCCATTCGACCTGGTGTCGTTGCTGCCCGCTAAACGGCGCGGGCAGGCTGACCGTGTGGTTGAACGGATCGTCCTCACTGCCGATGATCCTGCCGAGGTCGGCCACCCAGCCCAGGCGCTCATCGCGCGTGTTCCACACTAGCCCCAGCCGCCCACCCGGCCGCAGCACGCGAGCGACTTCGGGAATGGCGCGTTCGGGATCCACCCAGTGCCAGGCCTGCGCCACGAGCACCGCATCCACGCTGTTGTCGGGTAACGGAATCTCCTCGGCGGTGCCCAGTAGTGCGGGGGTTTCGGGAAGCGAATTGCTCAGTACTTCAAGCATTTCGGCGAGCGGATCCACCGCGATCACGTTGAGCCCGCGTTCCACCAGGCGGGTGGTGAGTTTCCCGGTACCGGCGCCCAGATCCAGGACGTCGTGCGCTCCGTCGGGCAGTAGCCAGTCGATGGCCTCGGGCGGGTAAGACGGTCGGCCCCGTTCGTAGGCGGCTGCCTGTGAACCGAACGAAAGCGAGGGCTCTGCTTGTGCGTCCGGCATTCGCGCTCCTCGGGTTCCGTTTACGAAGCCTGTGTTGATTTGGCCAGGGCGAGTGTCTCCCGAACCAGCTCGCTCACCGCGTCGAACTCGATGAGGAACGCGTCGTGGCCATGCAACGATTCGACCACCCGCAAGCCGGTACAACCGGGGAGCAGGTCGGCTAATTCCTCCTGCAGACGCAGCGGGTACAGCCGATCGGATGTGATACCGCCGACGACGACGGGGACGGGGCAGCCGCGCAGCGCCTTCTCGACACCGCCACGGTTCCGGCCGACGTCGTGCCGGTTCAGCGCCTCGGTCAGGATGACGTAGCTTCCGGCGTCGAAGCGCCGAACGAACTTGTTGCCCTGATGCTCCAGGTAGCTCTGCACCGCGTATCGGCCGTCGGCCCACGGATCCTCGGGCCCGTCCGGGCCGACCTGGGGATCGTTGCCGAACCGGGTGTCCAGCTCGACCTCTCCGCGGTAGGTCAGGTGTGCGATGCGCCGGGCGAGGTTCAATCCCTTCTCCGGGCTGCGTCCGCTGCCGTGGTAGTCGCCGCCCTGCCAGTCGGGATCGGACCGGATGGCGGCGATCTGCGTGCTCTGGGTGCCGATCTGGTCGCCGGTGGCGCGTGCACCAACCGCCAGCACCAGCGCCGCACGCACCGAATCCGGCTGCATGACGGCCCATTCCAGCGCGCGTGCACCGCCCATCGAACCGCCGACGACGGCGGCGATCTCGGTGATGCCGAGTTGTGCGAGTGCGGCGATGTCGGCGTTCACCTGGTCACGTACCGACACCTCGGGGAATCGTGAGCCCCAGGGCTTTCCATCGGCGGCAAGGGAAGTCGGGCCGGTGCTACCCCGGCAGCCACCCAGCACGTTGGTGGCGATGGCGCACCACTGGTCGGTATCGATTGCCGCGCCGGGGCCGATGATTCCTTGCCACCACCCGCCGGTGATGTGGTCGGGGCCGGCGGCTCCGATCACGTGTGAGTCGGCGGTCAGCGCATGGCAGACGAACACCACGTTGTCGCGGCGGGGTGAGAGCTTTCCCCAGGTCTGTACCGCGACGGTCGCGTCGTCGATGACGGCACCGCTTTCGAGTGTGATCGAACCTATTGACACATAGGCGATCTCATCGCCTTGCGGAAGGGCGACGTTCGGCACGGGAAGCTGGTGGTCGGCAGAGCCGCTTGCACGAAGATCGTCGGTCAAGGTCATGATGATGCCACCGCTGCGGGCTGTTTGAGTCGCCGCACGGCGGCGAATCCGGTGTCCAGATCGGCCAGGATGTCGTCGATGCCCTCAATACCGACCGCCAACCGCACCAGGCCGGGTGTGACGCCGGAGGCCACCTGTTCGGCGGGCGCCAGCTGTGCGTGTGTCGTCGTGGCGGGGTGTATGACCAGCGATCGCACATCGCCGATGTTGGCCACCTGACTGTGCAGTGTCAGGGAATCGATGAAGGTGGTCGCCGCCTCGACTCCTCCGTCCAGTTCGAATGCGAGTACCGCACCGGCACCCTTGGGGGCCAATGATTTCGCGCGTTCGTGCCAGGGGGAGGTGGGTAGCCCGGCGTAGTTGACGCCGGTGACCTCCGGCTGGGCGGCGAGGTACTCGGCCACCCGCTGCGCATTTTCGACGTGTCGTTGTACTCGCAGGCTCAACGTCTCCAGTCCCTGCGCGATGAGGAAGGCGTTGAACGGGGAGATGGCGGGCCCGAGGTCGCGCAACAGCTGAACACGCGCCTTGAGTGCGTAGGCCGGTGCGCCCAGATCGGCGAACACCACACCGTGGTAGCTCGGGTCCGGTGTGGTGAATCCGGGGTGGCGGCCCTGGGTCCAGTCGAAGGTGCCGCCGTCGATGATCACGCCACCGATCGCATTACCGTGGCCACCAAGGTATTTGGTGGCCGAGTGCACCACGATGTCGGCGCCGTGGGCCAGCGGCTGGATCAGATAGGGAGTGGCGACAGTGTTGTCGACGATGAGGGGGACGCCCGCTTCGTGCGCGATCTTCGAGATGCCCGGAATGTCGAGAATGTCGTTCTTGGGGTTGGAAATCGATTCGGCGAAAAGTGCCTTGGTCTGTGGCGTGATGGCGCGGCGCCAGGAGTCGAGGTCGTCGGGATCCTCGACGAAGGTGGTTGAGATTCCCAGGCGCGGCAACGTGTAGTGCAACAGGTTGTATGTGCCGCCGTACAGACGCGGGCTCGACACGATGTTGTCGCCGGCCTGCGCGATGTTGATGATGGCCAATGTCGCTGCCGCCTGCCCGGAAGCCAGCAGCAGCGCCGCCACGCCGCCTTCGAGGGCAGCGATGCGCTCCTCGACGACATTCTGGGTCGGGTTGCCGATACGGGTGTAGATGTTGCCCTCTTCGGACAGCCCGAACAGCGCTGCCGCGTGCGCGGTGTCGTTGAAGACGTAGGACGTGGTCTGGTAGATCGGCAGGGCCCGGGCATTGGTCGCCGGGTCGGCGGTCTGGCCCGCGTGGATCTGCTTGGTCTCAAACGCCCAGTGGGCGGTGGGATCGATATCGGTCATGGGAACCTCCTGGGTGGTCGGTGCGGGGCTGGCGGTTTAGGGCATGCGACAGCGACAACACCGACAACAGGAATGCAGGGACTCACCCCCGGGTGACGAACGCTTCATCGGGCCAACCTGTCTTCTCGGGGCCCGTCATCGGACCCGCGCTTGCCGTGTGGCCGACTGTCCTTTCATAACCCAGTCGGCTACTCAACCTGGTCATCACCCGGGGCACCCCACCGCGGTTGGAGGGTTGCCGACCAGCGAGCCGGGGCTTGACGCTGGTACTCATGACCGCTTAAAAGCGTATCGCAATGCACCGAATGGTTGCCACCAGGTATGCAAGGCGCGGCTCGGCGGTGTCTGCGGGCCACGGTGGGAGCGCGATCACAGCCCGTCCGCCCGCCTAGGCTCGGAAGCGACGTGATACTGAATAGGTCATCCGTGTGACCCACGGGATGCCTGAGATTTGACCGACCAACAAGTCCGATCAACGATGCCGGGAGTGACCATGAGTGCGCAGCAGCCGACCATCATCTACACGCTGACAGACGAGGCGCCGCTGCTTGCGACGTACTCCTTCTTGCCGATCATCCGGGCCTTCGCAGGCCCCGCCGGTATCGATGTCCAAACCAGCGATATCTCCGTTGCCGCACGCATCCTGTCCGAGTTCGCCGAGTACCTCCCCGAGGATCAGCGCGTTCCGGACAACCTGGCCGAGCTGGGCCGCCTGACGCAGTTGCCCGAGACGAACATCATCAAGCTGCCGAACATTAGCGCGTCGGTGCCGCAGCTGCTGGCCGCCATCAAGGAACTGCAGGGTAAGGGTTACAAGCTGCCGGACTACCCCGAGGACCCGAAGAACGACGAAGAGAAGGACATCTTGGCGCGGTACACCAAGTGTCTGGGCAGTGCCGTGAACCCCATTCTGCGTGAAGGTAACTCGGATCGGCGCGCACCGCGTGCGGTGAAGGAGTACGCGCGCAAGCACCCGCACAGCATGGGCACGTGGTCGCAGGCGTCGCGCACCCACGTCGCGACCATGAAGGAAGGCGACTTCTACCACGGTGAGAAGTCACTGACGCTGGATCGCGACCGCAAGGTCAAGATGGTCCTGACCACCAAGAGCGGCGAGACCATCGTGCTCAAGCCCGAGGTGAAGCTGGGCGCGGGCGACATCATCGACAGCATGTTCATGAGCAAGAAGGCGCTCTGCGACTTCTACGAGGAGCAGATCGAGGATGCATACAAGACCGGCGTGATGCTCTCCCTGCACGTCAAGGCGACCATGATGCGGGTCAGCCACCCCATCGTGTTCGGGCACGCGGTGAAGATCTTCTACAAGGACGCCTTCGCCAAGCATCAGGAGCTGTTCGACGAGCTGGGCGTGAACGTCAACAACGGCATGTCCGACCTCTACAGCAAGATCGAGGCGCTGCCGGCATCGCAGCACGAGGAAATCATTCGCGACTTGCATGCCTGCCACGAGCACCGGCCCGAGCTGGCCATGGTGGATTCGGCCAAGGGCATCTCGAACTTCCATTCGCCCAGCGACGTGATCGTCGACGCCTCGATGCCCGCGATGATCCGGGCCGGCGGCAAGATGTACGGCGCGGACGGCAAGCTCAAGGACACCAAGGCCGTCAACCCGGAATCGACCTTCTCCCGGATTTACCAGGAGATGATCAACTTTGTGAAGACCCACGGCCAGTTCGATCCGACCACCATGGGCACCGTTCCCAACGTGGGTCTCATGGCGCAGAAGGCCGAGGAGTACGGCAGCCACGACAAGACTTTCGAGATCGCCGAGGCGGGTGTCGCTGACATCGTCGACATCGACACCGGCGAGGTGCTGCTGAGCCAGAACGTTGAAGAGGGTGACATCTGGCGCATGCCGATCGTGCGGGATGCGGCGATCCAGGACTGGGTCAAACTCGCGGTCACCCGTGGGCGTGAATCCGGGATGAACGTGGTGTTCTGGCTGGACACCGAGCGTCCGCACGAGGTGGAACTGCGCAAGAAGGTCAAGGAGTACCTGCAGGACCACGACACCGAGGGCCTCAAGATTCAGGTCGTGCCCCAGGTCTGGGCCATGCGCTACACGCTGGAACGGCTGATCCGCGGCAAGGACACCATCGCCGCGACCGGCAACATTCTGCGTGACTATTTGACCGACCTGTTCCCGATCCTGGAGCTGGGTACCAGCGCCAAGATGCTGTCCATCGTGCCGTTGATGGCGGGCGGCGGACTGTACGAGACCGGCGCAGGCGGTTCGGCACCCAAGCACGTCAGCCAGCTGGTCGAAGAGAACCACCTGCGGTGGGACTCGCTCGGTGAGTTCCTGGCACTGGCCGTCAGCCTGGAGGACCTGGGCATCAAGACCGGGAACCCGCGTGCCAAGATTCTGGCCACCACGCTCGATGCGGCGACCGGGAAGCTGCTGGAGAACGACAAGAGCCCGTCGCGTAAGGCCGGAGAGCTCGACAACCGTGGCAGCCAGTTCTACCTGGCCCTGTACTGGGCGGCCGAGCTTGCCGCTCAGACCGAGGACGTCGAGTTGGCCGAGCTGTTCGCGCCGCTGGCCAAGCAGCTGGTCGAGAACGAGGACGAGATCGTCGCCGAGCTTGCCGCCGTGCAGGGCAGCCCGGCCGATATCGGCGGCTACTACTCTCCGGACCCCGATAAGACCGCTGCGGTGATGCGGCCGAGCCAGACCTTCAACGCCGTTCTGGCATCCGTCGAGGTATAGCTCACCGCGTCGAGTGTGAAACCTGGGCGGCGAATCAGTCGAAACTCCGCCACAGGTTCACACTCGACGTGATCTCTAGCCGACGTCGGAGGCCGCGGCGCGCTTGGCGGCGATCAGCGGGTCGATCAGGTCGGTGATGACCTCGGTGACCTGACCGGGCGCTTCCAGCATCGGCACGTGCCCCATGCCCGCCAGGGTGATCCGCCGTGCATCGGCAGGCAGGCCCTGGCTGATGAGCTTCCCGAAACGACCCGGGGGCACGATCTCGTCCTTCTCACACAGCACCAGCTGTGCCGGCACCGAGATGGTGTTCAAGTTCTGCAGGCCCGGTGCCGGCAGAATCGACGACAGCGACGGCAAGTAGGCCGGGCAGTGCGTGATGTCCTCGAAAATGCTGTGGAAGTCCGGCAGGCTCAGCGCCTCTGTCTCGCCGCAGAGGGCGCGGGCGGTGGCGAACTTGACGAACGGCAGGCCCGCCGCACGGCGGCCGAACAGCCGGGAGAACGCCAGCCAGGGGAGCATGGCCGCGAACTTCACCACGATCTCCGCCTTCAGCGGCGAGTACTTGGTCCAGCCGCCGGCAGGCGCGATGGCGGTGACACTGCGAGCCCGGCCGCGTAGCGCCAGTCCCAGCGCGATCCAGCCGCCCAGTGAGTTACCCACCAGATGGGCGGTCTCCCAGCCCTTCTCATCCATGATCTCTTCGACCTGGTCCAGGTAGGTATCGACCGAGCGCTGCGACAACGGAGGCAGCGCGGGCAACGGTCCGCCGCCGTTGTGTCCGGGGTAGGTGGGTGCGAACACCTCGTATCCGGCATCGGCGAGCTGCTCGGCCACGGTCTCCCACACCGACTGCGACAGCATGAACGGATGCAGCAGCAAGACCGGCTCGCCCTCGCCCATCTCGATGGGCGCCCGCTTGCTCGACGACTTCGACAAAATGGCTTCCAGCATGCGGTCCTCCTAGTGCGCCAACATCAGCGTTGACATTACTGTCTGTTGCGTCAACTTACCGTGCCCCGTGGTGCCCATCACTGTCGGCTGTTCTTCGCCTCAGCGGCTCATCACTGTCAGACCTCTCGACTATCGTCGGCGATCGATGAGCACCGAGAAGATCACCGTCACCACCATCAACGTCAACGGCATTCGTGCCGCGGTGAAAGAGCGGTCCGCGGAGAACCGGGGGCTGCTGCCCTGGTTGGAGCAGACGACCGCCGACATCGTGTGTCTGCAAGAGGTGCGTGCGGAGAACGAGCAACTCCAGGAGGCGCTGGCACCGGCGCTGGCCGCGGGGTGGCATGTGGTGAACGCCTCGTCGAGCGTGAAGGGACGTAATGGCGTGGGGATTCTCAGCCGCGTCCCGGCCACCTCGACGAAGGTGTCGCTCGACGCCGATGGCGGCGAGTTCGACGAAGCCGGGCGGTATCTGGAGGCCCAGGTCGGCGATCTCACGGTGGCGAGCATCTATCTGCCCACCGGGGAAGCGGGCACGGCGCGCCAGGACGAGAAGGAACGATTCATGGCGGCGGTGGGCGCCAGGATGGCCAAACTGGTTGCGAGCGGGCGCGACACGGTGATCTGCGGTGATTGGAACATCGGGCATACCGAGCGAGACATCAAGGCCTGGAAGGCGAACCAGAAGAAGGCCGGGTTCCTGCCGGAGGAGCGGGCCTGGGTCGGCTCACTGCTCGAGGCCGGATGGGTCGATACCTTCCGGCTGCTGCACCCCGATGTTGACGGACCGTACAGCTGGTGGTCGTGGCGGGGTAAGGCCTTCGACAATGACGCGGGCTGGCGCATCGACTACCACCTGGCGACCGCCGATCTGGGGCAGCGCGCACACGCGGCGCGGGTCGAACGCGCCGACGCCTACGCGCTGCGCTGGTCCGACCATGCGCCGGTGACGGTTGAGTACCGGCTGCACTAGCCGATTGAGCGTCCTGTGCTCGGGTAAATGGTTTTGACCGGTCATGCCAGGATGGATGCACTATGACTGCCGACAGGACCGCTGAAACCGCCGCCCGGGGACGCCTGTTCTCTGGAATTCAACCCACCGCCGATTCTCTCCATCTCGGAAATGTGTTGGGCGCGGTGCAGCAGTGGGTGCGGTTGCAGCACGAATACGAGGCGCTGTTCTGTGTCGTCGACCTGCATGCCATCACGGTCGCGCAGGACCCGGAGGAGCTACGCCGACGCACGCGCGCAGTAGTTGCCCAGTACGTGGCGCTGGGTGTCGACCCGGCCGAGAGTGCGATCTTCGTGCAAAGCCATGTCCCGGCGCATACCGAATTGGCTTGGGTACTGGGATGTTTGACCGGCTATGGCGAGGCGTCGCGGATGACGCAGTTCAAGGACAAGTCCGCCAAGCAGGGGAATGACGCCACCACCGTCGGTCTGTTCACCTATCCGGTGCTGATGGCCGCCGACATCCTGCTATATCAGACGAATGTGGTGCCGGTGGGCGATGATCAGCGTCAGCATCTCGAGCTGACGCGCGATGTGGCGCAGCGGTTCAATGGCCGCTATGGCGAGACCTTCGTGCTGCCGGACACATTCGTGCCTAAGAATGCGGCGCGGATCTACGACCTGCAGGACCCGACGGTGAAGATGAGCAAGTCCGCCTCGACGCCCGCCGGGTTGATCAACTTGCTCGACGATCCAGCGGTCTCGGCCAAGAAGATCAAGTCGGCGCAGACCGACAGCGATCGTGAGATTCGTTTCGACAGGGAAGCCAAGCCAGGTGTTTCGAACCTGCTGAGCATCCAGTCCGCGCTCACCGGCGCCGATATCGACACGCTCGTCGACGGCTATGCCGGGCGGGGTTACGGCGACCTGAAGAAGGACACCGCCGAGGCGCTTGTCGAGTTCGTCACGCCGGTGCGTGACCGGACAAACGAGCTGCTCACCGATACCGCGGCGCTCGACGACATTCTGGCGGCAGGTGCGGCGCGCGCCAGGGAGCTGGCAGAGAAAACTCTCACCGAGGTCTATGACCGGATAGGGTTTGTCCGGCCAGCGAGGTAGCGAACAGTAGAGGCGGTTAGTGGTGGCCGAAGACGATAAGCCCGGGATTCTCGACCGCTATCGCGCAAGGTTTCCCTGGTTCGACCACATCATGCGCATGCAGGAGCGCTACCAGAAGGTCAACGGCAACTTCTACGCCGCCGGAATTACGTATTTCACAGTCTTTGCGCTGTTTCCGCTGATGATGGTCGGATTCGCGATCATGGGCTTCGTCTTGTCCAGGCGGCCGGACACGATTGCGGAGTTACGGGGCCGGATCAGCGGGGCCATCTCCGGCGAAGTGGGCAATCAGCTAATCAATCTGATGGATACCGCGATTGCCTCGCGTACCAGCCTGGGCATCGCGGGTCTTGCGACCGCGGCCTGGGCCGGGCTGGGGTGGATGGCCAACGTGCGGGCGGCACTGAGCGCCATGTGGGAGCAGCCCAACGACTCCGACGGGTTCGTGCGGGGCAAGCTCTCAGATCTGGTGGCATTGGGGTCGACGTTCGTGGCGCTGGCTCTCACCATCGCGGTCACCGTTGTCGGTAATGAGAAGACGATCCTGCGCATACTCGGCTGGTTCGGGCTGCATGACGTCTCGATACCGGCAGTGCTGCTCAAGGTCGTCACCATCGCCATAGCGACCGTGTTGTCGTGGGCGCTGTTCACCTGGATGATCTCGCGGCTACCCAGAGAGCGGCTGCCGTTCTCCAGTGCGGTGCGGGCCGGGCTCATCGCGGCGATCGGCTTCGAGCTGTTCAAACAGGTCGCGTCGATCTATCTGAGCGTGATCATGCATGGTCCCGCGGGCTCTACGTTCGGTCCGGTGCTGGGCATCATGGTGTTCGCCTACATCACTGCGCGTCTGCTGTTGTATGCCACCGCGTGGGCAGCCACCTCCGATGAGAACCGGCCCTTTGTCTATGTGCCGCCGCCCGAGCCGGTGGTCATCACTACGCGGATCGAGACCGTCGAGCGGCCCACCAAGCTGGGTGTCCTCGCCGCCTTCGGCGCTGGAGCTCTTGGTGCTCTCGGTATTTCGTGGCTAGGCCGCGGCGGCGACTAGCGGTTTAGGCCTGGCGGCGGTTGAGTGATCGCGCCGCCAGGATGAGACCGAAGACGATCATCGCGCCGATGATCGTCACACCCACCCGGACGGGGACGCTGTTGACCGCATCCGTGGTGAGACCGGCGGCTTGGGGCGTGGCCGCGTTGTCGGCATGCGGCTTGGTCAGCAGCGCAGGGTCGGGATCGACGAGCTTGCCGATCGAGGCGTCGCGTGGCGTCGAGAACCCGTAGTCGAGTAGATGGGCGGCCTGCTCCCACGGAGCTATCGGAAGACGCGTACCCCGCAGCATGGTGACCACCAACCGGCGGCCGTCACGCTCGGCGGCGCCGACAAAGGTCTGTTGCGCGTCGTCGGTGTATCCGGTCTTTCCGCCGAGCGCGCCGGGGTAGTTGTAGAGCAGCCGGTTGTCGTTCGTCATCTCGTAGGCCGGATGATCGTCGGGCTCACCGGGTTTGGCGGGATGGCCGGGAAAGGTCGCCTTCGGAGCCGACACCAGATCGGCGAAGGTGGGGTCTGCGAATGCGTACTTGTAGAACAAACCCAGGTCGTAGGCCGAGGTGCTCATGCCGGGGCCGTCGAGACCGGAGGGGGTGGCAACCCGCGTATCCCGCGCGCCGAGTTTCTGCGCCATGTCATTGATCTTGGCGACGGTCTCGGACATGCCTCCGAGCTGGACGGCCAGCGCGTGTGCGGCGTCGTTGCCCGAGTTCATGAGCAGACCGGTGAGCAGTTGCCGGACGGTGTAGGTGCCGCCGACGTCGACGCCGACTCTGGTGCCCTCGCTGTTCGCGTCGTCTTGGGTACCCACCACCGCCTGGTTGAGGTTCAGGTTGTTGATGGCCTCCATGGCGACCAGCACCTTGATGACACTGGCGGGTCGGTGCCGGGCGTGGGGGTCCTTGGCCGCCACCACATTTCCCGTGTTCAGGTCGGCGATGAGCCAGGATTCCGCAGAGACGTCATTGGGGACGGGCCCCGCCCCGTTAGGAGTGATCACATCGCAGCTTCCGAGCATCTCGCCACCGATGGGCTTGGCGGGCACCGGGAGTGGCGCGGGCGGATCGCCACCGGCCTTGGGAACCTCGGAGGTGTCGACTGCCGGTGGCGTGACGACCTTGTAGGGGCACCCGCTGGTATCCGGCGGCGTGAACCCGGGCTCGGCAGTGGCCAACGGTGTGCTCATGGGGAGGGCGGCGACGATCAGCCCGGCGGCGGTGGCCGCGGCGAAGCGCGTCGCGGCTGCTCGCAGCGACGGGCGGCGATCGGGCGCAGGAATCCAGGTGGTCATCGCCTTGCCACAGTAAGTGACCACCACCCTGAACTGGGGGATGTTACGCCTGTGTCGGATGTGACTTCTGGGTCGACTACCCCGACGGCGCGATATCGGTCAGGTTGATATGACCGACGGCCGACGATCCGATGCAGCCCAGCCAGAGACGCCCGCCGGACTCCACGACTCCGGTCGTGGTCTGCAGCAGTGGGTCGCGGCCGCGGATGTTCACCACCGCGGCCCCGGTGTCCGGATCGAACGCGACAACCCAGGCGTCGGCCGCGACGGCAGGCTGAATCGATTCCGGAAGCCGCCAGAGGAGTTTGCGTAGCAGCGGAGCGCGCGGCACGAGTGTTTCCAGCGCGGCATTGCGGGGCCCTGCCATCGCGACCCAGATCCGGCCATCGGAGCCGGTGCTGATGTTGTCCGGCATGCACGGTAATTCCTCGACGAGCCTGGAGGTCTGTCCCTGCGCAGAACCCGATAGCGCGATCGTGCTCAGGCGCCGGCCAATGGTTTCGGCGTACACCAAGCGAGACTCGTCGGCGGTCAGGGTGACCCCGTTGGTGAAGTACAACCCGTCGGCGATGGTGGTGACGGTGCCGTCGACATCGCGGCGGAATACCCTGCCGGTGCCGCGGCCCTCGATGGCGGCGGCCCGATACTCCTCGAAGGGAAAACGTGCCGTTGACTCGCTGAAATAGATTGTCCCATCGGATGCTTCGGTCACATTCGAGCAGAAGATGAGTGGGGAGCCATCGACCTTGGTGACAAGTGGCTCGATATCTCCGGAAGCCGGATCGAGGGCCAGCAGCTTGTCGCGGCTGCAGATCAGCACGCGTCCATCGCGCGCGACGTGCAGGCCCAGGGGTGGGTGCTCGGTGGTCGCGACGTGTGTGACCTCGGCACCGTCGGGGGAGATGCGGAGCATCTTTCCGTCCACCACACCCGTCCAGATGTTTCCTGCGGCATCGGCCACGACATCCTCGGGCCCATGGCCCGGGAGCGGCACCACCGTGAGCGGGGGTAGGGGCCGTGGGTTCAGGGATAGTGCCCGCACTCCGGGCGGCTGCCAGCGGACGGGGTCAATCGACGGCTTGGCCATGGGCTCACCTTATTGCAGGCCTAGGCTCAAGAGGTGGCAGTTCCGGTTCGCGATCGCACCGACGAGTTCGAGGCGCTGCGCCCTCGGTTGCAGGCGGTGGCCTACCGCCTCACCGGCAGCGTCGCCGACGCCGAGGACATCGTGCAGGACGCGTGGTTGCGCCTGCACTCTACGACCGTCGAGATCGAGGACCTCGCGGCGTGGCTGACCACCGTGGTATCCCGGCTGGGCCTGGATCGGCTGCGGTCGGCCGTCTATCGCAGGGAAACCTATGTGGGGGAGTGGCTTCCAGAGCCGGTAGTCACCGGTTTGGACGGCAATGATCCGCTGGCCGTGCTGGTGGCCAGTGAGGACGCGCGCTTTGCGGCGATGGTGGTGCTGGATCGTCTGGCACCCGATCAGCGCGTGGCTTTCGTCCTGCACGACGGATTCTCCGTGCCCTTCAAGCAGATTGCCGAGATCCTCGGCATCAACGACGCGGCCGCGCGCCAACTCGCCACGCGTGCGCGTCGGACGGTGAGTGCGACGCCGGAGCCGGTGGGCGATGCCGAGCACAATGCGGTGGTCGGCCAGCTGCTCGAGGCCCTCATGTCCGGCAGTGTGGAAGCCGTTGTCCGACTGTTGCATCCGGACGTGACGATGACGGGGGATTCCGATGGCAAGGCACCCACCGCGGTGCGGGTCATTCGCGGCCCCGACAAGGTGGCGCGCTTCCTGCTCGGATTGCTGGACCGTTACGGCCCGCAGATGATTCAGGCCATCAATCCGGCGTTGGTGAACGGACAGTTCGGCATGTACCTGACCGAGACAGACACCGACCCGGATTTCAGGCCGGTGCTGCCCCGGGTCAGCGGATACACCGTGCGGGACGGCAAGGTGCTGGCGGTCTGGGATGTGAGCAATCCCGACAAGTTCAGCGGTACACCGTTGCGCAGCGGCTAGGCCTCCGACGTGTCCTCGATGGCCCACGGAACCCGGCAGGCATCGCCGGAATTGAAGCCCTGCTCGGTGATTCCGAGGGCGGCGTACGTACGGGCGCGCATGTTCTCGACGCCGACCTGGTAGGTCAGCTCGATCACCCCGGCGTCACCGAACCGCCGACGTAGATCCTCGATCTGCTCGTCGGTGATGTCATGCGGATTGCCCGTCATCGCATCGGCATAGGCGATGGCTGCGCGCTCGTCGGCGGTGTACAGCGGCGAGGTCGCGTAGTCGTCGATGGCCTTGAGGCGCTCGACATCCAAGCCGTCGAGCCGCTGCAGCATGGAGCCGAAGTCGACGCACCATGAGCAGCCCACCGTGCGGGCGGTCCAGAACACCGAGAGTTCTCGTACGCTGGCCGGCAGAACCTTGGATGCGCTGCCCAGCATCTGCTCGTGCGTCGCGGCCGCCACCATCAGCTTGCGGTGGTGGGCAAGCACCGTAAACGGTTCGGGCACTTGGCCGTATCGCCGCTTGGCGACCCGGTACATGATGCGTGTGAGCAAGGAGGCTTGTTGTGGGGGGACAGGATTGATACGGGTTGTTTTGCGTGATTGTGCGGTCATATCCGTATGACGAGGCAGCCCTCGGATGTGTGACAGGGCGCGCCTCGGCATAGAAAAAACCGCCGGGCGTGAGCATTGGCGCTCACACCCGGCGGTGCAGACGGATCGATCGGTTAACGCGCGAACATCAGTGCGCGCTTGACCTCCTGGATCGCCTTGGTGACCTCGATACCGCGCGGGCAGGCGTCGGTGCAGTTGAACGTGGTGCGGCAGCGCCACACCCCGTCCACGTCGTTGAGGATGTCCAGGCGCTCGGCGGCGGCCTCGTCGCGGCTGTCGAAGATGAACCGGTGTGCGTTCACGATCGCCGCGGGACCGAAGTAGCTTCCATCGCTCCAGAACACCGGGCAGCTCGTGGTGCAGCAGGCGCACAGGATGCACTTGGTGGTGTCATCGAAGCGCGCGCGGTCGGTCTGGCTCTGGATGTGCTCACGTGTCGGCTGGTTGCCGCTGGTGATCATGTACGGCTTCACGGCGCGGAATGCGTCGAAGAAGGGTTCCATGTTGACCACGAGGTCCTTTTCCACGGGCAGCCCGCGGATCGGCTCGATGGTGATGGTGAGCGTCTTCTTGGGCTTCTTGGGCAGCAGATCCCGCATCAGGACCTTGCAGGCCAGCCGGTTGACACCGTTGATGCGCATGGCATCCGAGCCACACACGCCGTGCGCGCAGGAGCGGCGGAAGGTCAGCGTGCCGTCCAGGTAGCCCTTCACGTACAGCAGCAGATTCAGCAGCCGGTCCGTCGGCAGGCACGGCACACGGAAGCTCTGCCAGCCGGCGGCGTCCGGATCTTCGGGGTTGAAGCGCTGAATCTTGAGCTCCACCATGACCGCGCCCTCGGGGACCGGCGGCAGCGGCGGGTCGCCGGCTTCGGCTTTCTCGATAACCGCAGTCATCTCAGTACTTCCGTTCCATCGGCTCGTACCGGGTCTGGACAACGGGCTTGTAGTCCAGCCGGATATCGGACAGCAGCTCGGCACCCTGCTTGTACGCCATGGTGTGTCGCATGTAGTTGGTGTCGTCCCGGTTCGGGTAGTCCTCGCGGGCGTGGCCGCCGCGGGATTCCTTGCGGTTGAGCGCACCGACCACGGTCACCTCGGCGAGTTCGAGCAGGAAGCCCAGCTCGATGGCCTCGAGCAGGTCGCTGTTGTAGCGCTTGCCCTTGTCGTGCACCGTGATCCGGCTGTACCGCTCCTTGAGCCGGTGGATGTCCTGCAGCGCTTGCTTGAGCGTCTCTTCGGTGCGGAACACCGCGGCGTTGTTGTCCATCGACTGCTGCAGCTCGGTGCGGATGTCGGCCACGCGCTCGTCACCGTGCTCGGAAAGCACGTCCGCCACCCACTGGGTGACCATCGTTGCCGGGTTCTCCGGCAGTTCGACGAAGTCGTGGGAGTCGGCGTACTCGGCTGCGGCGATACCCGCCCGGCGGCCGAACACGTTGATGTCCAGCAGCGAGTTGGTGCCCAGCCGGTTGGCGCCGTGCACCGAGACGCAGGCGCACTCGCCCGCGGCGTACAGCCCGGGAACCACGTTGTCGTTGTCGCGCAGCACCTGTCCCTTGATGTTGGTCGGGATGCCGCCCATCACATAGTGGCAGGTGGGGTACACCGGAACCAGCTCGGTGACCGGGTCGACACCCAGGTAGGTACGGGCGAATTCGGTGATATCCGGCAGCTTGGCTTCCAGCACGTCGGCACCGAGGTGGCGCACGTCGATGTAGACGTAGTCCTTGTTGGGGCCCGCGCCGCGGCCCTCCAGTACCTCGAGAACCATTGAGCGCGCGACGATGTCGCGAGGTGCCAGGTCGACGATAGTGGGGGCGTAGCGCTCCATGAACCGCTCGCCGTCGGCGTTGAGCAGACGACCACCCTCGCCGCGCACGGCTTCGGAGATCAAGATGCCCAGACCGGCAAGGCCTGTCGGGTGGAACTGGTGGAACTCCATGTCCTCCAACGGAAGTCCCTTGCGGAACACAATGCCCAGGCCGTCGCCGGTCAGGGTGTGTGCGTTGGAGGTCGTCTTGTACATGCGGCCCGAACCGCCGGTGGCGAAAACGATTGCCTTGGCGTGGAACACATGGATATCGCCGGTCGCGAGCTCGTAGGCGACCACGCCGGTGGCCACCGGGCCGTTGGGCGTCTCGGTGAGTACGACATCCAGTGCGTAGAACTCGTTGAAGAACTCCACGTCGTGCTTGACGCAGTTTTGGTACAGCGTCTGCAGGATCATGTGCCCGGTGCGGTCGGCGGCGTAGCAGGCGCGGCGCACCGGCGCCTTACCGTGGTCGCGAGTGTGGCCACCGAAGCGGCGCTGGTCGATTCGACCCTGGGGCGTCCGGTTGAACGGCATACCCATCTTCTCGAGGTCGAGGACGGCGTCGATGGCCTCCTTGCACATGATCTCCACGGCGTCCTGGTCGGCGAGATAGTCGCCGCCCTTGACGGTGTCGAAGGTGTGCCACTCCCAGTTGTCTTCCTCGACGTTGGCCAGCGCGGCGCACATGCCGCCCTGGGCGGCGCCGGTGTGACTGCGTGTCGGGTACAGCTTGGTCAGTACCGCCGTACGAACGCGAGGTCCGGCCTCCACCGCGGCACGCATACCCGCGCCGCCCGCGCCGACGATGACGACGTCGTACCGATGTTCCTGAATCATTGTGGAAATCGCCCCTAACCGATGTTCGGGTTGAAGGTCAGCAGGACGTACGTGCCGAGCACAACCGTGAAGATGATCGACAGTGCCAGCAGGCAATTGAGCCAGAACCGGGTCGAATCCTTACGGGTGTAGTCGGCGATGATCGTGCGCATGCCGTTGCCGCCGTGCAGCTGAGCCAGCCACAGCATCGTCAGATCCCAGGTCTGCCAGAACGGGCTCGCCCAGCGTTGCGCCACGAAGTTGAAGTCGAGGCGGTACACGCCGTTGTCCCACATCAGCATGATGAACAGGTGGCCCAGGGCCAGGAAGATCAGGACGATGCCCGACAGACGCATGAAGATCCACGCGTACTTCTCGAAGTTGGGCATACCCGATGCCCGCCGGGGTGCACGTGGATTGTCCAGTGCGGCAGGGCGGTCGTAGTTGCGCTCCATGACGGGAGCGAGGCGGCCACTGGCGCGCGCACTCGCGTTCGGACCGGTCTGAGGTGTTGTCATAGGAAACGCTCCGCCATGTGCATGAGAATCCGGGTTACCGCGGGAACCATCACCACAAACCAGACGCCGCCGATGATCCACAGCATGAGCCGCTGATAACGCGGGCCCTTGGACCAGAAATCGACGAGGATTACCCGGACGCCATTGAGTGCGTGGTAGAGCACCGCCGCGACCAGGCCGAGTTCCATCAACCCGACGATCGGGGTCTTATAGGTCTCGATCACCGAGTTGTACGACTCGGGGCTCACCCGTACGAGTGCGGTATCCAAGACGTGGACAAAAAGGAAGAAGAAAATCGTGGCACCGGTAATGCGATGCAGGACCCAGGACCACATTCCTGGATCACCACGGTATAGCGATCGCTTGAGGCGATTACCTTCACGGCCAGATGTGGCCGTATCGGGCGTCGCAGTCGTCACGTGGGCCTCCAACACCAATGGTGGACTGGGGCCAAACGGCGCGGTAAATGGGGGCGTCCATGACGCGCAACCGATGGCCCAACGGTGGTCGGCGAACCGTCATCCGAACTCTAAACCCATTCCGAGGTGGCGCCGAAATCGCGTGAGCGCGAAAAAGCGCCGAAATGCACCGTACTCCAAAGTAAGTTAGGTAAACCTTGCACGAGCAAATGATGAGCCGACGCGACTCTCATGGGGTCGACAGGGAGGATTCCCGATCATGTTGATCGACTGGAATGAATTGCGGGACAAAGCATATGCGATAACCAAGCATGCGTATGCGCCCTATTCGAAGTATCCGGTGGGTGCGGCCGCGCTCGTCGACGATGGTCGGCTCGTCGTCGGCTGCAATGTGGAGAATGTCTCATATGGGCTAGGTCTCTGTGCGGAGTGTTCTGTGGTGTGCGCCCTGTTCTCCACCGGTGGAGGGCGGCTGGTTGCGCTCTCCTGTGTCGATTCGCGCGGTGAGGCCCTGATGCCCTGCGGCCGGTGCCGCCAGCTACTTCTCGAACACGGCGGCCCTGATCTGCTGATCGATCACTCGGATGCGCCACGAAGACTCGCGGAGCTGCTCCCGGAGGCTTTTGGCCCCGATGACCTGGAACGAGGCCGGATCTGATGGCAAACATGTACACGTTCGATATGCCGTCGATCATCGCTGCCAAGCGTGACGGCGGAGAACTGAGTCCGGGAGCCATCGACTGGCTGATCGGCGAATACACCCGTGGCGCCATCGGTGAGGAGCAGGTCGCGGCGCTGCTGATGGCGATCTATCTGCGCGGGATGAACTCCGCCGAGACGACGGCATGGACCGCGGCGATACTGGCCTCCGGGGAGCGGCTGAATCTGTCCGGTCTGTCTCGCCCGACCGTGGATAAACACTCCACCGGTGGCGTGGGGGACAAGATCAGCCTGCCGTTGGTCGCGGTCGTGGCCGCCTGCGGGGCGGCGGTGCCGCAGCTGTCCGGCCGCGGTCTCGGGCACACCGGCGGCACGCTGGACAAGCTTGAGTCCATCGCGGGCATCCGGGTCGACCTCACCAACGAGGAGATACGTCACCAGCTTTCCGATGTCGGGGCGGTGATCTGTGCGGCCGGGGCCTCATTGGCGCCCGCCGATCGAAAGCTGTACGCGTTGCGGGATATCACCGGCACCGTGGAATCGATACCGCTCATCGCCGGGTCGATCATGAGTAAGAAGCTGGCCGAGGGCACCGCCGCGCTGGTCCTCGACGTCAAGGTGGGCGCCGGGGCATTCATGAAGTCCGAGCAGCAGGCGCGCGAATTGGCCTCGGCGATGGTCGATCTGGGCACCGCACACGGAGTTGCCACCAGTGCGCTGCTGACCGCGATGGATACCCCGCTCGGGGCCACCGCGGGAAACGCGGTCGAGGTGCAGGAATCACTTGACGTGCTGGCGGGGGGAGGCCCCGATGACGTTGTCGCCCTCACGGTGGCTCTGGCCCGCGAGATGCTCGCCGCTGCCGGTATCGACGGCAAGGACCCGGCTGCGACGTTGACCGACGGCACCGCGATGGACGTGTTCCGGGCGATGATCAGTGCGCAAGGCGGGGATCTTTTGGTGCCGTTACCGGTCGGCCAGTGCCAGGAGACTGTGCTCGCTCCGTCCAGTGGTGTGGTGCATCACATCGATGCGATGCCGGTTGGGGTCGCCGCGTGGCGACTCGGGGCCGGGCGGAGCCGTCCCGGAGAGTCGGTGCAACATGGCGCGGGCGTGCGTATTCACCGGCGCCCGGGTGAGCCGGTGGTTGCCGGCGAACCGCTGTTCACCCTGTACACCGATACCCCCGAACGGATGCCCGCGGCGCTCGACGCGCTGGAAGGTGGATGGGGTATCGGTGCGGCGCCGCCCGCTGCCGCGCTCATCATCGATAGACTTTCGGTGTGACGGCCGAACTTGATTTGGTGTCAATCACCCAGGCTCCCAAGGCGCTTCTGCATGACCATCTCGACGGGGGGCTGCGGCCCGGCACCGTCCTGGATCTGGCCCGGGAATCTGGGTACGAGAGCCTGCCTGCCGAGGACGAGAGTGCCCTGGCTTCGTGGTTCCGTACCGCCGCGGACAGTGGCTCTCTGGAGCAATACCTAGAGACCTTCGCGCACACCGTGGGTGTGATGCAGACGGCGGCGGCGCTGCACCGCGTGGCCGCCGAGTGCGTGGAGGACCTCGCGGCCGATGGCGTGGTGTACGCCGAGGTGCGCTTCGCCCCCGAACTGCACATCGATGCCGGCCTGACCCTCGACGACGTCATGGACGCCGTGCTGGCCGGTTTCGCCGACGGGGAACGGCAGGCGAGCGCGGCCGGCAAGCGCATCAAGGTCCGCACCCTGGTCACCGCGATGCGGCATGCGGCTCGGTCGCGGGAGATCGCCGAGCTGGCTGTGAAGTTCCGCGATCGGGGTGCCGTCGGGTTCGATATCGCCGGAGCCGAGGCGGGCTATCCGCCGAGCCGCCACCTCGATGCCTTCGAGTACATGCGTAATGCCAACGCCCGGTTCACCATCCACGCCGGTGAGGGGTTTGGATTGCCCTCGATCCACGAGGCGATCGCCTTCTGTGGTGCCGACCGGCTGGGCCACGGTGTGCGCATCGTCGACGATATCGACATCGATCCGGACGGTACGGCGCATCTTGGCCGGCTGTCATCACTGCTGCGTGACACCCGCGTGCCGTTGGAGCTGTGCCCGAGCTCGAATGTGCAGACGGGAGCGGTCGCCAGCATTGCCGATCATCCCTTTGACCTGCTGGCACGGTTGCGATTCCGGGTGACCGTGAATACCGACAACCGGCTGATGAGCGATACCTCGATGAGCCGCGAGATGCTGCGGCTCGTCGAGACGTTCGGGTACGGCTGGAGTGATCTTCAGCGGTTCACCATCAACGCGATGAAATCAGCCTTCATCCCGTTCGATGAACGGCTGGCGATCATCGATGACGTGATCAAACCCGGATACGCGGTCCTGATCGGTTAAACCGGCTAGCCGCGCACTACTCGCGGCGCAGCCGCGCTTCCATGGCGCGCTCCAGCGTCCGCCAGCTCTCGGCCGCATCGGCGAAGGGGCCCTTCGGCTCGTCGTGCTTATCCGGTTCGAGCAGATGCCCGACCAGCTTGCCCAGTGCGGTGTCGCCATCCAGCTCGGCGTCGACGCTGTCATCCTCGGAATACTCAGCGACATCGGTCAGCAGCTCCACCGCCAGCTCGAGCTGATCGCGGTCCACCTCGTCGATGCCGTCCTCCAGGTCATCGGCCAGGCCCGTGAACACGTAGATGTTGTCGTCGGTGATGTCGATCCGCAGCGAGCCGTCGGTGGCGGCGGTACGGATGTCGTCATAGGTGCTCAGGTCGGACAGGTCGTGATCGTGCTCGTCGGCCAGATACCGGGCCAGTGCCCGCTCGGAACCGAACACACTGATTCTTCCGTTGCGTCCCAGGAAGATCGGCTCGTCGTTGAGGTAGCAGCGCAGTGTGTAGAACGTTCCCGAGTTGGTGATCATCTGGATCGGGTCGATACCGACTTCCAGCCAGAAGTCCTCGTCGCCGCCCAGAACCGGGGCGTCCTCGTCTTCGGTGTCGTCGTCCTCGGTGTCTTCGTCTTCGTCGCCGGACTCGTCGTCGGAGCTCTCGGCGTTCGAGTCGGATTCCTCGTCGAGCAGTTCCAACTCGTCGTCATCCTCGAGGTCGTCGTCGTTGTCGACGGCATTTTCCGCGGCAGCAAGCAGCTCGGCATCGGCGGCGGCGGAGAGCTCCTCATCAACATCCGGGGTGGCGGCGATCTCGTCGATGGCATCGACCACCGAGTCCCAGGACTTGCCGACGATGGCACCGATCTGGTTCCACCGCTTCAATCCGTCTTTACCGGTGAAGCTTTCGGCCCCGCCCGACAGCGTGCCCAACACGGGGTTGCCGTTGATGAGCTTGTTGATGGGTGCCAACTCGCAGACCGCGCCGATGGAGGCCACGATCGCCAACGTGGCGCGCAGCGTGTCGACGGCGTCCTCGCTCGGCTTGTCGGCAACCAGCTCCGGCACCCCGATCAGATCGAAGCGATTGTCGTCGTCGGGCTCGAGTTCGTCGGCCGACAGTGCACCCAGCGTCGACCACGCGGGATGATCGACGAGATCGTTGTCGTTGTCGGTCCGTACGAAGGCCACCAGATCGGCCACCGACTCGAACACGTACAGATCGTCGTCCTTGCCGAGAAACGCCTCCCACTCGTCTCCGGCGTCGCGCCACCGCGGGGCCCACAGGGTGACCACGTCACCCTCTGTGAGCCCGAGTTCGATGGGAACGATGTCAGCAGCCATGCGGCAAGCCTAGCCAGAACGGCTGAGTTGAGCGAAAGACCCACCGCGAGAACCGGCACACGTGCGGCGAACAGAGCCGCTCGGGCCCCGGTGGTCTACGACTGGGCATTCGGCCGCGGCGCGGCCGTCAGGGTGACAAGGGCCGCAAAAGCATTGTCACGCAATGCGAATCTTGTGGCCGAGGCGTGCAGTCGCAGCCATCCGCCGGAGACAGCGCGCACCCGGAGCACCCCGGTGGTCGACCCAGTCCGCAGCTCTTCGCGCATGTTCCTCGCCACCGCGGCGTCCTCGGGATGGATGCTCTCGGGTCGATCGGGGTCGTAGCGCCATGCCAGGTCGGGGTAGGGCGTGTCGATCCATTTGAGGACGGCGAAGGTGTCGACGTTGATCAGCACCCGATGTGCTCCAGGGATCGCGACCGCATCCAGGATCTGCTGCGCCAGTCCCACCCGAGGTTCAGCGGGACTGTTCTGCACCCGTGTGCACACGATCCTGTTGATGCGCGCCACGGTCCCTGTCGCGTCGGTTTCCTTGGATGCCCGCCCGGCGTAGTGGACTTGAAGGGTGTTTCCCTGGTGGTCGGCGGCCAGGCATGTTCCGCAGAACGTCGACTCGAGTTCGGGGTTCACGGCGTTGGCCATCAACTCGATGTTGTGTGGGCTCGGCAAGACGGGGGCAAGGCCTTCGGCAATGGCTTGTTTCTCGGATCTGTTCTGTGGGTCGAAACCCATCACGTCGAAGTACCCCTCGGTGAGCGTTGTGACCGAGGTGTCCAGATCGCCCAGGCACGCTCCCGCAACGGGGCGCGGCGGCGGCTCGAGGTCTGCCGGTCCAAACCACACCTGGGCGCCGTGAACATGCACCTGTCCCATGGCTATCGGGTGTACCCGCACGATGCGATCCCGTGCCGGAGTGAGGGCCTCTGTGGGATCACCCGTGCGACGGCAGTCGGCGATCGCCGCCTCGATCAATGGGCGGTGCCGGTTGCGGCCCAGCACCGATTCGAGCGGAGTCATGTTGCGGGCCTGCGATCCGATAGCAATGACCGTGGGCACGTCGCTCAGGGTCTCTAGCAGCATCCAATCGCCGGCCATGCCGGGATGTTAGCAATTTTTGAGCGAAGATCCGGGTGCGTCCGGCCCGCTACCGGCGCCGATGAGTGATGAGTGCGACGGTCGCATCCTCGTTGAGCCGAACGAGTTGGGTAGAGCAGTGCAGCGGTTCCCAGCTGTCGTCGTGGCAGCGGAACCGGATTACCGCCTCGGTCGCACCAAACACGGCGTTGTCGATCATGAAGTTCAGGTTCGCCTGGTCCTCCGGGTGAATCTTGGGGCGACCCAGCGGGTCGAATTCCCAATGCCATTCCGGGGCAGGCGGATCGATCCACTTGATCAATTTCCGCGAAGCGATCATGACTAACGCGCGATACATGCCGGGTTCGGCGGTGGCCTCGAGGATCTGCTGCTCCAGCAGCGGGACCGGCGGCGCCGGCTGGCCGACTCGCAGATTGATCGCGCGCCCCAAACGCTCGGGGACGCCCTGCTGGTTGGGTTCCAGAACCAGTCGGCTGGCGAAATGGCACAGCGTGGGATTGCCCTCGCTGTCCACACCGGGCCAGGTGGCGCTGTAGGTCATGCCTTCGGTCGCCGTCACGATGAGCCCCAGGACATCTGTTTCGCCCGGATTGGGCGCCAGGTAGCGATACAGCTCGGGCATGCTGATGTGGGCATGCGGCTCGGTGGGAGCCATTCCCATGGCCAGGGCGGCACCGTCACTGATGTGTAGGGCGCCGGTATCGGCGTTGAGGACCACCGCACCGCCCTCGCGCGGGGGATCGGTGGAGGGGCGTGCTGCGCCCGCCCACAGCCAGACCCCGTGCACGCGGCCGTCGGGCATGGCGATCGGCCGGATGTCGATCACCGAATCCGAATCGGGTGGCCCGATGCTCGCGGCCTTGTTTGCCTTTGTCGCCGCAGTGATGACTCGGCGAATCAGGCCGAGATTTCGATTACGGCGCAGGAACGCGCTGAGCGGAATCATGTTCCGCGGCTGACTGCCGGAGGCGATGACGGTGGGCTCGTCGCCAAGTGTCTCCAGCAGAAGCCACTCGCGTGCCACCTTCGGATGTTATCAGCGGAGCACATGCCGGCGATCGATCAGCGCTCGGTGTTGAGCAGGGCCGCGAGTATTCCGAAAAGGTTGCGCTGGGCAGGTCAGACGCGATATTTTCTGCTGGCTCCCGCGATCGGCGGGCTAAGTGCGGACCCTGTCTCTTCGGGCCGCGCCCGCAGCGTGGATGCGCTCTGTGTGGCGGCCGTTCGGCCGATCACACGCGTGCATTTTTTGGTCGCCGCGAGCACCTACCGGTGCACATATGAGGGGTCGGTAGGTGTGACGGTGACCCCCGGCGCCTCATCGGGTCGGGTGACGTGTGATTCCTTGGCGCAGATCCGCCTTCGTCTTTTCCGCTAATGTGCCCACGTGAGCATGCCGGCGCTGAGAATGGCGCAAACCTATCTGCCGTTTCTGCGGCCGCTCAAGTTTGGCGCGTACAACATGGGCACTCGGCTATTCGGGTGGCGCATCGATCCCGAATTCCGCCTCCTGGGCCGCTTGGGGCCCGTCTCGGAGGCGGTGGACATCGGCGGCAACTGGGGTCAGAGCATCTGTGCCCTGCAGCGCACGGCGGCGCCGGAGCGGATCGTTAGTTTCGAGCCCAATGCCGTTCTGGCTCAGCGGCTTAGACGTCGATATGAAAGCAAGACCGTACACGTGCATGCCTGCGGGCTCTCCGACGCGGACGGTACCTTCGATCTGTTCGTTCCCCGATACCGGAACTTTGTTTACGACGGTCTGGCCTCCCTCGATGAGAACGAGGCGCGCGGCTGGCTCAACCCGGACACCCTGGCGGGGTTCGACGCATCCAAACTGACGATCGAGCGCCATCCCGTACAGGTTCGGCGGCTCGACGACTTTGGCCTGGATCCTCAGGTGATCAAGATCGATGTACAGGGTCTGGAGGCCGCGGTCATTCGTGGCGGGCTAGCCACGATCGCCGCATCACGTCCGGTGATGATCATCGAGACGCCGTCGGATGAAGTGGTGTCCCTGCTGCAGCCAGCCGGGCTGAGGCCGTACGCCTATCGAGACGGACGGCTCAGCCAACACTGGCGGGACACCAAAAATGCGGTCTTTCTGACCGATTCACACCGAGACCGCGCGGGACTCTAGCCCCCGAAGCCGGTTACGGCTGCGGGTTCTTCAGATCGACCATGAGCTGAGCGAAGACCCGCTCCCGGTGATCGAAGGCCTGACCCGCGGCAGCGGCGGCCGTGGCCACCACGATCTGCCCGACGATGTTGGGAGACAGTTTGGTGACCGAGTCGTCGAGTCGCAGGTTGGTCAGCGCGCCGTTGCCGTTGGCTTCCGCCTCCACATGGCCCTGCGCCGAACGTGCCCATCCGCGAAGGTCTTTGAGCTCTTCGACAGCACTGTTCAGGATGTGACCACCGGCACGGGCCTTCGTCATGGTTTCCTGATACTGCTGTTCGAGCGCCTTGAAGAAGTTGAGGTCAGGCTCGGTCATCAGGATCTCCGTTCCATCTGCTCGTCGGATTGGCGCAATTCCAGGTCGGCGACTTGGGCAGGTGTCGCCAGACCGAGCTTGTCCAGAATGTAGTCGGGGATACCGGTCTCGGCGAGTTCTTCGCGGCGGGCTGCTCCGCAGCGCGCGGCACCCAGTTCGCACAGGTTCAAGATCTCCCGTGCGACCGCCGACGCGCCGCGGGCGAGCATGTCCGGTTCGATCTGAACCTCAAGCGGCAGGCCGAATTCGGACACCTTGACCCGCAGCGTGCGAGCACGATTGGTCATATCGATGCTCGCACGCGGCTCGGGCCGCGGCACCCCTGAACTAGGAAGTGGGTCGGTAGAATCCATGGAATCCCTGCCCGGCGTTGGTGGTGCGGATCGGGGAGATCTGCACGGGGTCACCGGCTTCGACCATCATGCCGTTGCCGATCACCATGGCGACGTGGCCGTCCCACACCGCCAGGTCACCCGGCATGACTGATCCCTGATCAATCCGGATACCGACGCCCTGCTCCTGGGCGAGCCGGGGGATGTTGACGCCGGATTCGCCGTAGGCCCACTGAGTCAGACCGCTGCAGTCCAAGCCGACGCCCGGTGTGGTGCCACCCCACTCGTAGGGCACGCCCACCTGGCTGAGGGCCTTGCGCACCGCCTCTGCCGCGGCCGCGTTCGGAGCCTGACTGGTGCTCCCATCGGGCAGGAACAGCTGTGCACCCTTACCCATGCTGCGCGGGTCAAGCAGCATCTTGGCCGCATTGGCGTTGGCACCACCCAATCCGCTGCTGGTCCCGCCCGCGGTGGAGGAGGCGTGTCCGCCACCGGCACCGAACGGGTTGGCAAGTGCACCGGCGGCGATACCGCTCATGTTGGCGCCGCCCAACGCGCTACTGGCGCCGCTACCGCTGAGCATGCCGGTAAGAGCCTGCGGGATCTGGCCGAGGCCCTGCCCCATGGAGCTCATGGTCTGGGTGACGCCGCTCGCGACGCCGGACATCGCCTGCGTTCCGGCCTGGAGGCCACCCTGCATCGCCGACATCGCGGGCTGGACGTTTCCCGATGCGGGTGTCGCGGGGTTGCCCATGTCGGCGCCTGCCATGCCGGTGAGTTCACCCGCCTGTCCGGCCAGCTCGCCCTCGAGTGTCGCGGTGTAGGCCGAGACCTTGGTGGTGCACTCGGCCGCCGCCTGGACGAGCTCAGCGGCTGCGGGGGGAAAGATGCCGATCAGCGGTGTGAGCGCCTCGGAGATGTGTTGGAACTGTTGCAGGGCTTCCGTGATCAGCGCGCTGGCCCGACCGGTGGACTCCGATGCCTGTCCGACATTGGCGCCCATCGCGCCGCTGCGGGTGGCCATGCTGCTCAGTGCCTGACCGGCCATGCCGGCGAACTGTCCCAGTGCCTGGGCTGCCGCACCAGCGAAGGAGCCGATGAGCTGGCTTCCCGCCTGCATGCCCTGTTGCATGACTTGTTGCATCACCTGCATGCCGCCCTCCAGCATCTTGCTGGGGTCCTGGCCCTCCTTGAATTGGCCGTTACCGACGGTCCCTGCCATGTCCATGGCGTTGCTGATCAGATTCGCCGAGAAGGGGTTGTTCTCGAAGCTCGGGTAGTTCGTGTTGACGGCCTCGGACAAACGGCTGGGCGAGATTGGACTTGTCTCGACCATGGTTACGCCTCGATTCCCTCGACGGTGGCGCTGATGTTCTTTCCGACGTTGTCGTCATCGTCGTCATAGCCCTTGCTCGCCACATTCGTGCTCACACCGGACTCGGTGACGCCCATGGCGAGCTGACCGACGTCCAGCCCTTGCTTGGCGGAGGTCGCGGCGAATGCGCCCAGGTAGTGCGCGCCAATCGGACCGAAGACCGGCGCCAGCGCGGCGACCGGAAAGATGCTGACCGCGGTGCCTACCGCCGCGAGCGTTCCGCCCATCCCCAACTGAACTCCGCCAACGCCACGCAAAAGATCTGTATCGGCTGATAATCCGTCTGCCATGTCCCCTCCATCTCTCCGGTGGTTCGGCCACCGCCTGTTTTCGGGCAGTTTTCGCCTTGTACTTGGATACGACGGGGGTGGTCGCGATTCGGTTCCATCTTTCTCAAATTTCTTTGAAAGATTTTTAGGAAGGCCGCCATGCCGCCGTATTGCCTGTTCAGTGTGAATAGGCTGTTTTGCCGGGAACGCTAAAGAAGCACAGAGCTGCACAGTGTCGAAAGTGGCGCCCGTCACATGCCTCCCACCTCTGCGATCGGCGGGACCGAAGCTTGCTGTTCTAGGGTCTGGAGCATGCATGTGCACGTAGTCGAGCATCCGCTTGCCGCGGCCCGGTTGACCACTCTTCGCGATGCGGGCACAGACAACGCGGCCTTCCGCGGTGCGCTGCGGGATCTGACCCTGATGCTGGTCTATGAGGCGACCCGTTCGGCACCGGTGGAGTCCTCCGCGGTGCGCACGCCGGTGGCGGTGACGACGGGGTTCCGCTTGGCCAATCCGCCGTTGCTGGTCCCGGTCCTGCGGGCGGGGCTGGGGATGGTGGATCAGGCACATGCCCTCATTCCCGAGGCGCGGGTCGGATTCGTTGGCATGGCGCGCGACGAGCAGACTTGGCAGCCCACCCCGTATCTGGAATCTCTTCCGGCCGACTTGTCGACACAACCGGTGTTCGTCCTGGATCCGATGCTGGCCACCGGTGGTTCGATGGTCCATACGCTCGATCTGTTGCATTCCCGCGGTGCCTCCGACATCACGATGTTGTGTGTGGTCGCGGCGCCGCAGGGGGTCGAGGCGGTCCGGGAGGGCGTTGCGCGCTACGGCCCGTCGACATCCGCGCGGTTGTTCACCGCCACCATCGACGAGGGTCTGAACGACGCCGCATACATCGTGCCGGGCCTGGGCGATGCCGGCGATCGTCAGTTCGGTCCCAGATAAGTGGGGCCGAGTCAGATGTTGCGGGCGTACGCCTCGAGCTCGGAGACCACCACGGCCGCCCAGATCCGCGCGACGGTCGCATCGGTGATGACCGGTTCGCGGACCTCGATGTAGCACTTGACCTTTGGTTCGGTTCCGGAGGGACGGATCACCAGCCGGATGGACGACCCGCCGATCTCTCCGGAAAGTATCACCGCGTCGGTGCGTTGCTGACCCCGTCGCTCCAGTAGGTCTTCGACGGTGATCGGGAACCCGGACAGCGCGGTGGGCAGGTTCGCCCGCAGGCGCGTCATCATCGCCGTGATCTCGGCGAGAGAGTCCATGCGCAACGAGACCTGCGAGGTGACATGGATACCGTGCCTGATCGCCAGGTTCTCGAGCTTTTCCTCCACACTCGATCCGAGCTCACGCAGATGTGTCACGAGGTCGCATGCGAGCACTGCCGCGGAGATACCGTCCTTGTCCCGCACGGCGGCCGGATCGACGCAATGCCCAATGGCTTCCTCGTACGCGTAGACCAGGTCAAAATCTGCCGCTCGGACAAGCCATTTGAAGCCGGTGAGGGTTTCCACATGCCGTGCGCCGAGGGATGCCGCGATGCGCGCGAGCATGCGGGAGGAGACCACCGTGCTGGCCACCACCGGCGGAGTGGGCGATGGTGGCTGCGTTGAGAGGATGTAATCACCAAGCAGCCAACCGGTTTCATCGCCGGACAGCATGCGCCAACCGGTCGTGGTGGGAATTCCGATGGCACAGCGGTCGGCGTCCGGGTCCAGCGCGATGGCCAGATCCGCGTCGATCTCGGCGGCCCGGGTCAGTACCGCGTCCGCGGCTCCCGGCTCTTCGGGATTCGGAAAAGCGACCGTTGGAAAGTCCGGATCCGGCTGGAACTGCTCGTCCACCACATGAATATCGGTGATACCCGCGGCATTCAGCACGGCCACGGCGGTGGCGCCGCCGACTCCATGCAATGCGGTGAGGGCGATGCGGACACCGCCGGAGCCCCGCCGTACCGTGGCGGCACGCTGGACGTAGGCATCCACCAAGGTGTCATCGGCGGGGGTGACGGGGGTTCGGGGAATCTGATCAGCGAAAGGGGCTGCCTTTGTTGTTGATTCGATATCACGATCGGTTGGGGAGATGATCTGAGCTCCCCCCGACCAGTACACCTTGTACCCATTGTCGGCGGGAGGGTTGTGGGATGCGGTGATCTGAATGCCTGCCGCCGCATCCAGATGCCGTACCGCGAATGCCAGCACCGGAGTGGGCAGCGGGCGGGGGAGCAGTACGACCTTGAACCCCTCGGCAGCAAGGACTTCCGCCGTGCCCTGTGCGAACTGCTCGGATCCGTGTCGCGCATCGCGACCCACCACCACGGTCGAGCCGCCGAGGCACCGATCCTTGAGGACCTTGGCCAGTGCGTAGGTGGTGCGCAACACCACCGCCAGGTTCATGCCGTTCGGGCCGCCCCGGACGGCGCCTCGCAGGCCCGCCGTGCCGAACACCAATGGCTCCGAGAATCGTTGCGCGAGCTCCTCCTCGGAGCAGGCGCGTAGCTCGGCTGCCGTCTCGGGGTCGGGGTCATGGTCGATCCAGTCTTGGATCGTCTGCGCCGCGACGGTCATAACCGGCCAATCACCGAACTGAGAAGTTGGCCCATGCGAGTGGCCGACGCGCGCCCGGCGGCCAGTACCTCGTCATGGTTGAGAGACTCTCCCGTCATGCCGGCCGCAAGGTTGGTCACCAGTGACACCCCCAGCACCTCGGCACCGGCCGCGCGGGCCGCGATGGTTTCGTGCACCGTCGACATGCCCACCAGGTCCGCCCCCAACGTGCGCAGCATCCGGATCTCCGCGGGGGTCTCATAGTGCGGACCGGGAAGGCCCGCATACACCCCCTCGACGAGGCTGTCATCGATTTCCCGTGCGAGTGCCCGTAATCGTGGTGCGTACGCATCGACGAGGTCGACGAACTGCGCACCCAACAACGGTGAGCGGGCCGTGAGGTTGAGGTGGTCGCTGATCAGCACCGGCTGACCCACCGTGTACTCGTCGCGCAATCCTCCAGCGGCGTTGGTGAGCACGATGGTGCGCGCACCGGCGGCGCAGGCGGTACGCACCGGGTGCACGACGTGGCGCAGGTCGTGACCCTCGTACGCGTGGATCCGGCCCAGCAGGACCAGCATCCGCTCGCCGCTGTCCCCAATAGGAACCGACAGCACCGATCCGCCGTGTCCGGCAGCGCTCGGCGGGCTGAATCCGGGCAGGTCTGCCATCGGGATCGTGGTGGCGGGGGTGCCGAGCGCCGCGGCCGCCGGAGCCCAGCCGGACCCGAGAACCACCGCGACGGGGTGGGACGCGACGCCGGTGCGCGCGGCGATCTCCGCCGCGGCGCGCGCTGCCTCGCCGGCCGGAGTCTCGTCGGTGCTGTTGCCTCTTCGCCCAAGTGGCTCATCGGTCACAGCTACGCAGCCTAACCATGATGGGATACTCATCTAATGCCCTTGAGCACCGGAGCGTCGTCCGCCGCGCATGCCCAGGCCGCTTGCACGGTCGTGGACGCCGCGGCAACGGATCTGGTGGCGTTATCGCACGATATTCACGGCGAACCTGAGCTGGCCTTCCACGAGGTTCGCAGTGCTGTGAAAACCCAGCGGCTGCTGGCCGAGCGCGGATTCGAGATCGTGACCGGTCAAGGCGGTTTGGACACCGCATTCCGTGCCACCTTCGGGGACGGTCCGCTGGTCATCGGTGTTTGCGCCGAGTACGACGCGCTGCCTGGCATCGGACATGCGTGCGGGCACAACATCATCGCCGCCTCCGCGGTGGGCACCGGGCTGGCGCTCGCCGAGGTTGCCGACGCACTCGGACTCACCGTGGTGGTTATCGGCACTCCAGCGGAGGAATACGGGGGCGGCAAGGCACTTCTGCTCAAGGCGGGTGCTTTCGACGACATCGCGGCCGCGGTGATGCTGCACCCCGGGCCGATCGATATCGCCGGAGCGCGGTCACTCGCGCTGACCGACGTGATGGTCACCTATCACGGCAAGGAATCACACGCGGCGGTCGCGCCGCACTTGGGAATCAACGCCGCCGACGCGGTGACGGTGGCTCAGGTCTCGATCGGTCTGTTGCGTCAGCATCTGTCACCCGGACAGCTGATCCACGGCATCGTCACGGAGGGGGGAGAAGCGGCCAACATCATTCCGGCTCGTGCGGCGATGCAGTACACGATGCGCGCCGTCGAATCGTCGTCCCTGCGTGAACTGGAGGAGAAGGTGTACGCCTGCTTCGCCGCTGGTGCGGTGGCCACCGGATGCAGCCATGAACTGGTCGAGTCGTCGCCGCCATACCTGGAGCTGACGCCCGATCCCTGGCTGGTCGGAGTGTTCCGCGAGGAGATGGAGTCCTTCGGCCGCACGCCGGTGCCCGCCGAGTTCGAGGCAGCGGTGCCCCTGGGCAGCACCGATATGGGCAACGTGACGCAAGTGCTGCCCGGTATCCACCCGGTCATCGGCATCGATTCGGGCGGAGCGGTCATTCATCAGCCCGATTTCGAAAAGGCGGCCCGGGAACCGGGCGCCGACCGGGCTGTGGTTGAAGGAGCGAAGATGTTGGCGCGCACCGTGATACGGCTTGCTGAGAATGAGACAGAGCGATCCAGGGTGCTGGATCGGCTGGCGCGCAGGACGGTGACGGTGTGAGCGAATCCCTGTCCGCCGTCGCGGAGCGTTGGCTCGCGGAGAATTCCGAGACGCTGATCCGGTGGCGCCGCCACATTCACGCGCATCCCGAACTGGCGCGCCAGGAGCACGCCACCACCGAGTACGTGGCCGCGCGGCTGGCCGAGGCCGGACTCAACCCGAAGGTGCTGCCCGGCGGGACGGGAATCACCTGCGACTTCGGGCCGGAGGACGGTCCGCGGGTGGCATTGCGCGCGGATATGGATGCCCTGCCGATGCAGGAACGCACCGGCGCGCCCTACTCCTCGACGGTGCCCAATGTCGCGCATGCCTGCGGGCATGACGCACACACCGCCATCCTGCTGGGCGCGGCCATGGCCCTGAATTCGGCTCCCTCGCTGCCCTCGGGCGTGCGGCTCATCTTCCAGCCCGCCGAAGAGGTCATGCCGGGCGGCGCCATCGACGTGGTGGCCACCGGGGCGATGGCTGGTGTGACGAGAATTTTTGCGCTGCACTGTGATCCGCGCCTGGAGGTGGGGAAGGTGGCAATCCGCGCGGGGGCAATCACCTCGGCCGCGGACACCGTCGAAGTCACGCTGCATTCTCCGGGAGGGCATACTTCGCGGCCGCATCTGACGGCCGACCTGGTGTATGGGCTCGGCACCGTCATCACCGGATTGCCGGGGATGTTGAGTCGCCGGATCGATCCGCGCGCCGGCACCGTCATGGTGTGGGGAGCCGTCAACGCCGGGCAGGCGGCCAACGCCATTCCGCAGATCGGCTCGCTGGCGGGCACGGTGCGCACCGGTAGCCGGGATGTGTGGATCACCCTGGAGGACACCGTCCGCGACGTGATCGAGGGACTGCTGGCCCCGCTGCGTATCGACTACACGCTCAACTACCGGCGTGGTGTTCCACCCGTCATCAATGAGTCCGACTCGACGCATATCTTCGTGCGTGCCATCGAGGACATCGGGCTGGATGCACTCGCGGAGACCACGCAGTCCGGCGGTGGCGAGGACTTCTCCTGGTACTTGGAGGAGGTGCCCGGTGCGATGGCGCGGCTGGGGGTGTGGTCAGGATCGGGCCCGCAGCTCGACATCCACCAACCGAACTTCGATATCGATGAACGGGCTCTGGGCGTCGGCGTGCGGACGCTGGTGAACCTCGTCGAGCAGAGTGCCGCGCAGGGTTCCGCCTAGCTCGTTCCCGGGCCGATATTGCGTGAGGCGCGGGTGCGTAGACCGTGCACGTAATCCTCTGGCGCGCCTGCGATTTCCGCCGCGTCGGCCATCACTCCCAGGTATCGGGCCGACGGTAGTCCGCCCTCGTAGGCATTGACGACGTAGAGCCAGGCCAATACCGGGTCGATGGTCGTGTCGGAAGACTCGCGGTCGATCCGGCAGCGAATCTTGGTATGGATGCCGAGTTCGGAACCTTCCCAGCGGTCAAGGTTCTTCTCGTCGGCCCCGGTCATGTCGTAGAGCACAACGAAGACCTTCGAGTGGGGGTCTTGCACGACGGTGGCCAGCGCGCCCTCCCAGCCGATGTCCTCGCCGCCGAAGGTCAGCCGCCAGCCGTGCAGCCAGCCGGTGCCCGCCATGGGGGAGTGCGGCGCGCGCTGCAACATCTGCTCGGGATGCATGTTGGAGCCGTAGGCGGCGTAGAGCGGCACGGGGGCAAGCCTAGTGGTCCTGTGTTGTAGATGACGGCAGGGATGGTGGCAAGTTCCCCCATCGTGGCAAGCCGGGTCGGTTCGGTCCTTGTAGGTTTGATGCCGTGGCGACGCGCATCGTGATCATTGGTGGAGGACCAGCGGGATACGAAGCGGCGCTCGTGGCCGCGGCCCATGAGCGAAGCACCACCGAGGTGACGGTGATCGACTCGGACGGCATCGGTGGCGCCTGCGTGCTCTTCGATTGCGTGCCGTCCAAGACGTTCATCGCGTCCACGGGTGTTCGTACCGACCTGCGGCGCGCCCCCAACCTGGGCTTTGACATCGACGTGGAGCACGCCAAGATCTCGCTCCCGCAGATCCACAACCGTGTGAAGCGCCTTGCCGCCGAGCAGTCGGCCGATATCGCCGCGCGGCTGCGCAACGCCGGGGTACGGCTGATCTCTGGACGTGCCGAGCTGGTCGATCACGTGGTCGGAATGGCATATCACCGGGTCAAGGCCACCGCCGCGGACGGAAGCAGCACCATTCTGGAGGCCGATGTGGTGCTCATCGCCACCGGCGCCAGCCCGCGGGTGTTGTCCCATGCGCGTCCCGACGGTGAACGGATCCTCACCTGGCGTCAGCTCTACGACCTGGAGGAATTGCCCGAACACCTGATCGTGGTCGGATCGGGTGTCACGGGTGCGGAGTTTGTCCACGCCTACACCGAGCTGGGAGTTCAGGTGACGGTGGTGGCCAGCCGGGACCGTGTGCTGCCGCACGAGGACGAGGAAGCCGCCCTGGTCCTGGAGGACACGCTGGCCGAGCGCGGTGTGACGCTCATCAAGAATGCCCGCGCCGATGCGGTGACCCGGACCGAGGCAGGTGTCCGCGTGGCGATGGCCGACGGCAGGGCGGTCGACGGCAGCCATGTGCTCATGACCGTGGGGTCGATTCCCAACACCGCGGGCCTGGGCCTCGAGCGCGTCGGGATCAGCCTCGGCTCCGGCGGCTATCTGACCGTGGACCGGGTGTCGCGCACCTCGGTGGCAGGCATCTACGCCGCGGGTGACTGCACGGGTCTGCTCCCGCTGGCCTCGGTGGCTGCCATGCAGGGCCGCATTGCCATGTATCACGCCCTGGGCGATGCGGTACAGCCCATCAGGTTGAAAACCGTTGCTGCTGCAGTGTTTACCCGCCCGGAGATCGCCGCGGTGGGGGTGTCCCAGGCGGCCATCGACAATGGAGAGATTCCGGCGCGGACGGTCACGCTGCCCTTGAACACCAATCCCCGGGCCAAGATGTCGGGCCTCAAGCGCGGTTTCGTGAAGATCTTCTGCCGTCCGGCCACCGGTGTGGTGATCGGCGGTGTCGTGGTGGCCTCGAATGCCTCCGAGCTGATCCTGCCCATCGCGATCGCGGTGCAGAACCTGCTGTCGGTGAACGACCTGGCGCAGACCTTGTCGGTGTACCCGTCGCTGTCCGGTTCGGTAACGGAGGCGGCGCGCCAGCTCATCGCCCACGATGACCTGGACTGACCTCGGACGACATGCGCCACAGCGGCGCACATCACAGACGAGAGCGCTACCGGCCGGTAACGTGGGTTTCTGGAAGGACTCCGGGGCCCGGTAATGGGCGTGGAAGGGAGCAGTCGTGAGTGACGCAACCAGCCCATCGGCAGGTGGACCCACATACACGTTCCTTGGACCACAGGCCCGTTCGCTGAACTGGGAGCGCCTGGGATCCGAGCAGTTCGATGTCATCGTGATCGGCGGCGGTGTGGTTGGCGCCGGATCGGCTCTGGATGCCGCCACTCGCGGGCTGAAGGTGGCGCTGGTCGAGGCGCGTGACTTCGCCGCCGGGACATCGAGCCGCTCCTCGAAGATGTTCCACGGCGGCCTGCGCTACCTTGAGCAGCTCGAATTCGGGTTGGTTCAGGAGGCATTGCGCGAGCGAGAGTTATCGCTCTCGACATTGGCGCCTCATCTGGTCAAGCCGCTGCCGTTCTTGTTCCCGTTGACCAATCGGTGGTGGGAACGTCCCTACATTGCCGCCGGGATTTTCTTGTATGACCAGATGGGTGGCGCGAAATCTGTTCCCGCCCAGAAACATCTCACCCGCGCCGGCGCGCTGAGGCTGGCGCCCGGACTGAAGCGCAACTCGCTCATCGGCGGTATCCGCTACTACGACACCGTGGTCGACGATGCTCGGCACACCATGAATGTGGCCCGGACGGCGGCGCACTACGGGGCCGTGGTCAGGACATCCACTCAGGTGGTCTCGCTGCTGCGTGAGGGTGATCGCGTCACCGGTGTGGTGGTGCGGGACACCGAGAACGGCGCCGAAACCGAGGTTCGCGGGCATGTCGTCGTCAATGCGACCGGGGTGTGGACCGACGAGATTCAGGCGCTGTCGCGCACCCGTGGCCGGTTCCGGGTGACCGCGTCCAAGGGTGTGCATATCGTGGTGCCACGGGACAGAATCGTCAGCGAGGTGGCGATCATCCTGCGGACCGAAAAGTCGGTGCTGTTCGTCATCCCATGGGGTAACCACTGGATCATCGGGACCACCGACACCGAATGGAATCTCGACCTGGCGCACCCGGCAGCCACCAAAGTCGATATCGACTACATCCTGGACAAGGTGAACACGGTGTTGGCAACACCGTTGACGCACAACGATATCGATGGCGTCTACGCGGGATTGCGGCCGCTGCTGGCCGGGGAGGATGACGACACGTCGAAACTCTCCCGCGAGCACGCCGTGGCGGTCGCCGCTCCGGGGCTGGTGGCCATCGCCGGTGGCAAGTACACGACGTATCGCGTGATGGCCGCCGATGCCATTGACATGGCAAGCGAATTCGTGCCGGCGCGGGTGGCGCCCTCGATTACCGAGAAGGTGCCGCTGCTGGGCGCCGACGGATACTTCGCGCTGATCAATCAGACAGAACACGTCGGGGAGACCTACGGCCTGCATCCCTACCGGGTACGGCACCTGTTAGACCGATACGGTTCGCTGATCGGCGAAGTCCTGGCTTGTGCGGGATCGGATCACAGCCTGTTGCAGCCGATCGCGAAGGCGCCGATGTACTTGAAGGTCGAGGCGCTCTACGCGGTGGCGGCCGAGGGTGCCCTGCACCTGGAGGACATCCTCGCCCGGCGTATGCGCATTGCCATCGAGTACCCGCATCGTGGTGTCGACTGCGCCCAGGAGGTCGCCGAGCTGGTGGCTCCTGTGCTTGGCTGGTCCGCGGAAGACATTGTGCGCGAGGTGGATACCTACCGTGCGCGGGTCGACGCGGAGGTACGTTCGCAACGTCAGCCCGACGATGCGTCGGCGGATGCGTTGCGGGTGGCCGCACCCGAGGCGCGGTCGTTCATCGTCGAGCCGGTGACCGACGTATTGTCGCCGTCCAAGTAAGACGCGATATAGGTTGCGCTGGTGAGCCCCAGAAGAAGGGCTCCTGAGCCGCCGCTACCGGTGCGAGACGGCTTGGGGCCGGTGCGAATCCGCTTGCGAGAAGACGGGCGAGTGGTTGACGAGCTGGTATCCCGATTCGGTTCGGACGCCGCCGGTAAGGTGAGCCGTGGCGAGGTTGTCGACGCCGCGGGTGCGCCGATCACCACGGATACGCGCCTGCCCTCGGGATCGGTGGTGTACACGTATCGCGACGTGGCTGTGGAGGTTCCCGTACCCTTCGCCGTCGACATATTGCATTGGGAAGAAAACGTTCTGGTGGTCGACAAGCCGCATTTCCTCTCAACGATGCCGCGCGGGCGGCATGTCGCCGAGACAGCGCTGGTACGTCTGCGCAGGACGCTGGACCTGCCGGAACTGGCACCCGCGCATCGTCTGGACCGGCTCACCGCGGGGGTGCTCCTGTTCACGGTGCGCCGCGAGGTCCGATCCGCGTATCAATCGCTCTTTGCGCAGCGGCAGGTCGCCAAGATCTATGAGGCCTTGGCGCCCGTCGATCCCGGAGTGGCTCTGCCGGTCACGTTGCGGAGCAGGATCATCAAGCGGCGCAACATCCTTCAGGCGGTCGAGGAGCCGGGGCCGACGAACGCCGAGACCCATATCGAGCTGGTCGATCACGATGGTCCGACAGGCAGATATCGCCTGACTCCGAGCACCGGCCAGACCCATCAGCTGCGGGTCCATCTGAACAGCCTGGGCATCCCGATCGTCAACGACCCGCTGTATCCGCAGGTGCGCGAGGTGGCGTCGGACGATTTCGCACATCCGCTACAACTCCTGGCGCGCTCTTTGGCGTTTCGTGACCCGTTGACGGGCAAGGACGTCCTGTACGAGTCGGCGAGGACTCTAGGGCAGTGACGCGCGGAGATGTTCGGCGTAGTCCCGCAGGTAGCGGCCCGGTAGATCTCTGGCCTTGTCCAGGTACTCGCGCAGTAGCGTCTCGTCACCGACGTACTCACTCAGACATTCCAAGCAGCCGATCTTGTGATGTTCTTCCTCGATCGTGCGCCAGGATTCTTCGATCAGCGCCCGGATGCCGGGATATCCACCCTGCGCCAGGGAGATGAGCGCTAGGCGTTTGGTGTATTCATCGGTGCTGTCGTAGAAGGCCAGCAGAACGGATTCGGTATCTGCGTTGAGCGGCCCCAGCTTTCGGATGGAAGCCGCGAATTGGTATCGCGCGTCGTCGTATTCGGTGCCCTCGATGGTTGCGGCCTGCCGGGCGAGTATCAGGAAGTCTTCTCGCTCAAGGTCGCCGAGGTTGGACAACGTGGGTGTGTTCGACAGCCACGCGATCATCCGGCCGATGTCCCAGCCCCTAGCGATGAGGTAAAGCAGTGCCGTCAGCTCGTCCTGGTTGAGCCGGCCGACACCGCCGGTGACGAGTAGCTCGGAGAAATGGGTTTCGACGTGTTTCCAGTGCGGATATCCGATCTCGTTGCCGGGATACTCCTGTAGCCAATGCTTGAACCGGGTCGCGTGGGTCCGCAGCACCCGATCAGCGGCGAGAGGGGTCACTGGGGTGTGGCTTCAAGGTCGGCTACCCGTGCGCGTAGTCGCTCGATTTCGGCGGTGAGCTCAGCCTCCCTGGCGGCGGCCTTCTCCTGATAGGCCTTGCCGAGATCGGACAGGTATTGCTGGTCATAGCGGGGAATGATGCTGCGCGAACAGTTCCAGTCGAATGCCTCCACGGTCACTTCGATCTCGCGGCGGGTGTCGTCGTGCACGGTGCCGCGGCCAAAAACCTTGAGGCGCTGCTTGCGCGGGTAGTCGATGAAGAACATCGCCAGCCGATTGTCGGCGGCGAGGTTTCCGAGGGTCACGAATTGGTTGTTGCCCGGAAGATCGGCGAACCGCACGGTGTTCCCGCCGAGATGACGCACGAATCCCGCCGGGCCGCTGCGGTATTGCAGATAGGGCCACCCCGTCGGGGTCACGGTGCCCAGACAGAATTGGGTCGCCTCGGTGATCATCCGTAACTCCCGCGATCCCAGATCGTCGGGGCCGTCATCCGGGCGTTCCAGGTGTGTGCCGTAGGCGACGTAGCTGCCGTTGACTCGCTGGCGCTCGATCGCATCCGTGCCGAAGGCGATGTAGTGATAGTGGTTGTTGCTCATGGGTATACCGCGATCTCGATGAGGTTTCCGTCGGGGTCCCTGCAGTAGTGCGATGTCATCGCGCCCAGCGCACCGATCTTGGTCACCGGCCCCTGCTCGATATCTATCCCACATGACGTGAGATGCTCGCGAACCTCGGCGGGAGAAACGTCGGTGATGAAGCACAGATCATCGGAGCCGGCCGCCGCGGCCAGGCCGGTGAACCACTCCTCCTGGGTGGCCGAGACTGGCCGCAGGTTGATCTTCTGAGCGCCGAATGTCAGAGCCGTGCGGCCGGCGGGGCCGAAAGTCTCCCGAGTCATGCCGAGGACGCGCTGATACCAGGCCGCAGTGGTGTCCACGTCGGTGCAGTTGATCACCACGTGGTCAAACCGTGTCACCTTCATTGCTGTCTCCTCATCGGCGCACTCTCAGTCCCTTCGGCGTCCGCCCGAAACCGGCTTCCAGTAACGCCGTGCTCACTGCGGACTCTCCGATGTCGAAAACCGATCTGCCATCGATTTTTTCGACTACTAGACCATCGAGCCCACCGGCGCGTACCAAATCCATCGTGCCCAACGCCGCGGCATGCAGCATCGTGGGATCGGTCACGAAACTGAGCAGCGACTTGCCGCCCCTTTCGATGTACAGCACCAGATGGCCATCGACGAGCGCCACGAGCGCCCCGGCTTTGCGGCCCGGTCGATGACCGGAATCGGACGCGGCCCGTGGCCACACCAGGGCCGCGCCATACGGATTGGCGGGGTCGGTTGCCGCCAGCACCGTCGCCCGCTGCGGCGTGCGTTCGTCGTCGACCGTGTCGAGGTATTCGCGCAGCCTGTCGACGGTCGAGGGAGAAGCGAACTGCGCACCCCCAAGTGATTCGACGAAATAGCCCCGGCGACAGCGCCCGTTGTCCTCAAACGTCGACAACACCTTGTACAGCCAGGCGAAACCGCCCGCGACTCCCTCGGCGACGACGCTGCCCTTGGTCACCACGCCGTACCGCCCGAGCAGCAACTCGGCCTGTGTGTGCGAACGTTCAGTCCCGTCGGCAAGCCTCTCCGGGAGCAATGACCACCGGCCGGCGACCGCGGGATCGACCGGTGCCGCGGTGGGGATTGGTGTGTAGGCACGCAGCCTCGGAGCTCGCCGGTTTCGGTGCGTCGTACGCGATGTGGCGGCGGTGCCCAGGAGCGCTCGCAGCGGCGCAAAGGTGTCACCCGTCACCCGTCCCGCCCACACCAGGTCCCATAACGCCGCGCGTGTCGCCCCGTCGCCGAACTGGCGGAAAAAGAATCCACCGCCGGCGGCGAGGCCATCGAGAATCGCGCGGTGCGCCTCGTCCAGAACCACCGAATCCGGTGCGGCCAGTGTGGCCGGTGCGACCTCGCTCGGATGCAAGGCGATCCAGCCGTCCTGCGCGGTGATCGAGCCGTGTCCAGACCACACCGCCTCTCCGGAGGCAAGCAGCTCATCGAGCATCTGGGGCGAGTAATCGCGGACCCGGCGCGCCAGAATCAGTGGCTCCCATGCAGATGCGGGTATCGGCACCCCGGCCAGCTGGTCGATGACGGTGGCGACTCCGTCGACGCCGCGCAGGCTGGAATCGAGGTACTGCCAATCGGGCAGAAACCGTGCGAATGCCGATGTGCTGACGGGCTCCACCTGCGCGCGCAGCGCAGCCAGGGACCGTCGGCGCAGGATCCGCAGGACTTCGGCATCGCACCACTGTTCAGAATCTGTTGCTTCGGAGGTGAATTCGCCACGTACCAACTGGCCGCGTGCGGCCAGTGCCGCCAAGGCGTCGGCGGCAACACGAATACCGATACCAAAGCGTTCGGCGGCCTGCCCGGTGGTGAATGGGCCGTGTGTCCTGGCGTATCGGCCCAGCAGCTCCCCGAGCGGATCGGCCGTCGCGTCGGTGAAGGCCGCAGGCACACCCGGCGGTACCGGCACCCCGAGCGCGTCACGCAGCCGTGCCGCATCCTCGACGGCCGCCCACCAGGCACGCTGCCCGTAGTGGGTCTCGATCACCCGGTGCGCGGCGACGAGCTCGCGCAGCCAATCGGCCCCCGCGCCGGAGCAGCGGGCGCTGACCTCTTCGGTGGTGATGGGGCCCAAGAGGCGGAACAGATCGGCGAGGCCCTCGGCGTCGCGGGCCTTGCGTTCGTCGACGAGGTGCTGCAGTTGTTTCTCGGTCGTCTCGATGACTGCCGGGTCGAGCAGCTCGCGCAGTTCCACCCGTCCCATGAGCTCGGCGAGCAGACCAGTGTCCAGCGAGAGAGCAGCGGCACGTCGCTCGGCCAGGGGGCGATCCTCGTCGTACATGAATCCGCCGATATAGCTGAACAGTTGTGCGGCAGCGAAGGGAGAAGGTACCTCGGTCTGTACCTCGACGATCCGGATCCGGCGCTGCTCGATACTCGACATCAACCGCACCAGGGTTCCGATGTCGTAAACGTCCTGCAGGCATTCGCGTAACGCCTCAAGCACCATCGGGAAATCGGAGTGCTTGCGCGCGACATCGAGCAGTTGCGCGGCGCGCTGGCGTTGCTGCCACAGTGGTGATCGGCGCCCGGGAGTTCGGCGTGGAAGGAGCAGAGCGCGCGCGGCGCATTCGCGGAACCGGGCCGCGAAGAGTGCCGAACCGCCGACCTCCCGCGTCACGATCGCCTCGATCTCGGCGGCGTCGAAGACGAAAAGGCTTGCCCCGGGGGGACTGTCATCGGTATCGGGCAGTCGGACCACGATCCCGTCGTCGGTGGCTGTGGGTGACTCGCTGACCCCGTAGCGCTGTTGGAGCCGATCGGCGACGGCCAGCGCCAATGGGCCGTTGACCCGCAGTCCGTACGGCGAGTGCAGCACGATGCGCCAGTCGCCGAGTTCATCGCGGAATCTCTCGACGATCAGTGTGGTGTCGGTGGGGACGGCGCCGGTGGACTGCAGCTGGTCGGTGAGCAGCTTTCGTAGATTGCCGATCGCAAAGTCATCGAATCCCATATCGGCACAACGTTTATCGAATTCGGCGTCACCGGCTGCGGCCAGCTCGCCGGTCAGGTGTCCCAGTGCCATGCCCAGCTCGGCGGCCCGCCCTACCGCGTCGCCGCGCCAGAACGGCAACCTGCCCGGTTGGCCGAAGGCCGGGACCACGATCACCCGTTCGTGGGTGATCTCGGTGATGCGCCAGCTGGTGGCCCCTAAGGAGATGACGTCCCCCGGGCGTGACTCGTACACCATTTCCTCGTCGAGTTCGCCTACCCGTGATGGCTTCTCGCCCTCGGCGCCGGCATACATGTACACCGTGAACAGGCCGCGATCGGGAATGGCGCCCCCGGACGTGACTGCCAGCCGTTGCGCGCCGGGCCGTCCGGTGAGCGTTCCCGCGTCTCTGTCGTAGACGACGCGCGGACGCAACTCGGCGAAATCGGTGGACGGGTACTTGCCGCTGAGTAAGTCGAGCACGGCGTCAAACGCACTGCGCGGCAGGGAGGTGAAGGAGGCGCTGCGTCTGACCACGTCGAACCAGGTCTCGACGTCCAGCGGATCCAGTGCACATGCGGCCACGGTGTGTTGCGCCAGGATGTCCAGCGGATTGGCGGGTACCTGCAGGGTTTCGATATCACCGTCGAGCATGCGCCGCACCGTGACCGCGCAGCCCAGCAGATCGGTGCGGTGCTTCGGGAAAAGAACACCTCTGGAGGTTTCGCCGACTTGGTGTCCGGCCCTGCCGATGCGTTGCAGTCCGCTGGCCACCGACGGTGGCGCCTCTACCTGAACTACCAGATCCACGGCGCCCATGTCGATTCCGAGTTCGAGGCTGCTGGTGGCCACTACGCATCTGAGCCGGCCGGTCTTGAGGTCCTCTTCGATGTTCGCGCGCTGCTCCTTGCTGACCGAGCCATGATGCGCCCGGGCCAGCAAGGGTGCGGCACCGTAGGTCTGCCCGCTGCCCATGATGTGCGCCGGGGGCCCTCCAGGTACGCCGGGATTGGCCACCGGGGTGAGATCCACCCCCAGGCGCTCAGCGTGAATCTCGTTGAACCGAGCGGTGAGCCGCTCGGCGAGGCGACGTGAATTGGCAAAGACGATGCTCGAGCGGTGCGCCTCGATGAGGTCGACGATGCGCTGCTCGACATGTGGCCAAATCGTGTTGGTGCCCGCGTTGGAGGCCTCGGCGTCGGGGTAGGTGTCTGGGGCGCTCATATCCGAAACGGGCACCACCACCGACAGGTCGAAGGTCTTCGGGCTGGCGGGGGCGACGACGTTGGCCGGGGCGCGACCGGACAGGAAGCGGGCGACCTCAGCTGCGGGTTTCACCGTCGCCGACAGGCCAATGCGCTGTGCTGGCCGGGAAAGACGATCGTCCAGCCGTTCAAGCGAGAGCGCAAGGTGCGCACCGCGTTTGGTTCCGGCCACCGCGTGGACCTCGTCCACGATGACGGTGGTGACTGTTTCCAATGTCTCGCGTGCGGCGGAGGTCAGCATCAGGAACAGTGACTCCGGGGTGGTGATGAGGATGTCCGGGGGAGAGGAGATCAGCGCCCGGCGGCGTTGCGCGGGGGTGTCGCCCGAGCGCACCCCGATAGTGATGGATGGCTCGGCCAGGCCCATCCGCTGTGCGGTGCGGGCAATCCCGGCAAGGGGGGCACGCAGGTTCCGCTCGACATCGACGGCGAGCGCCTTGAGCGGTGAGATGTACAGGACCCGGGTTCCGCGCCGAGCCGGAGCCGCACCGGCGGCGATATTCAGCTCGGGGTTGGCGCCGGCCAGGGTGTCGATGGCCCACAGAAACGCCGCGAGGGTTTTGCCGGACCCGGTAGGGGCGATGACGAGGGTGTTGTCGCCCTTGGCGATGGACTGCCATGCACCGGACTGCGCCTGGGTGGGAGCCGGGAATGATTCGGCGAACCATTCCCGGGTAGGTGCCGAGAACCGGGCGAGTGGACCGGACTCGCTGCTCATCGGACCATCGTGCCAACAGGGGCCGACAATTAATCGGCACCCATGAGGTCCACCACTGCTTTCGGGATGTTCGGTACCCGCCGGACGGCGTCGATCATGGCGTGCGCGGAGGTATCGGCCAGCCAGTCGACGTCCAGATCCGGATTGATGGCCCGTTGACGCGCCAGTTCCTGGTTGAAGGTCAGCCAGGCCCGGATGACCACGCGCAGGGCGGTGACGAGATCCGGGGTTAGTTCGTCGCCGGCGACATGTTCGACGACGGCCATGATGCGATCGGTCTGCTTGTCGTATTCCTGCTGCTCTATCGCTGCGACGGTGGGATCGGCAGAATCGATCATGCGGAACACGGTCACCGGCGCGTAGGGATGCTCCTCCTGGTAGTGCAGGTACACCAGAAGAGTCCGCCGGAGCCGCTCGAAACCGGAAAGAGTCGGATCCATATCCAGCGAGATGGTGGCGTCGTAGAGCCTGTCGTACTCGGCCTGCATCACCGCGGTGTAGAAGGAGCGCTTGTCGGGAAAGTAGCGGTACAGCAGCGCTCGTGACACACCCGCCTGCTCAGCTACCTCGTCCATGCGGACGTCGTCATAGTGACGTTCGCCGAATAGTTGCGTACCGAACTCCAGTAGCTCGGCACGTCGGTCCTCAGGGGTGAGCCGCCGACGGGGCGATGAGCCGCTCGGGCGAACTGCATCGGAGTCGTCGGTCATCCAGCAGATTTTACTAGGCAGCAGGGTCGTGGTTGGCCCGATCGGTGCGCACGGACGAGCGGCGGACGGGCTTCATCAGATCTGCTATTACGAGAACTGCTGGCCCTCTAACTACACTGCGTCGGTGGCTAAGCACATCGACCCCGAGGACATGGCCATCTTTGGGCGTGTCCTGGATCAGGCCGCCGCGCTTGCACCCGATCATCCCGATTCGATTGCCGTGCAACGCGGAGTCGCGAAGCTGTTCAAAATTCTCAAGAGGCAGCGCCGCCGCGAGGCGCGCCAGGCGGAGCTGGAAGCCGACCGTGCGGTGATCGGGGCCACCGCGACCGGATCGGCCGATCGGATCGATGACGAGACGGCCGGCCTGCCGCTGCGTGGTGGGGACGCGGTCGGGACGCTGCGGCGTCCCCAGCATTGCTACATCTGCAAGGTCAGATACACAGAGATTGATGCGTTCCACCACCAGCTGTGTCCGGATTGTGCGCCTGCCAACAGGTCCCGGCGTGATCAGCGCACAGACCTGACCGGGCGACGGGCCGTGCTGACCGGTGGCCGCGCCAAGATCGGGATGTACATCGCCCTGATGTTGTTGCGCGACGGTGCCAGCCTCACGATCACTACCCGATTCCCGCGGGACGCGGCGCGCAGATTCGCCCAGCTGCCCGATGCTGCGAGTTGGCTCGACCGGCTGAGCATTGTGGGCATCGACCTGCGTGACCCCGCCCAGGTGGCTCGTTTCGCCGATGAAGTTGCCGCGCAGGGACCGTTGGACATTCTGATCAACAATGCCGCCCAGACGGTCCGCCGCAGCCCGGGCTCCTACACGTCCTTGGTTGACGCAGAACAGGCGCCTCTCAGCGGCGCCGCTGCACGTGTCCCGATTACGGCGATGGGAGATTCCAGCGAGTTGCATCCCCATACTCTGGCGCTGGGCGAGGGTTCCGAAGCCGCCGCACACTCGCTGGTGTCGTTGGCCTTGACAGCAGGTTCGGCCACCCCGGACCGGATTGTCGACGGCACCGCCGTCGACGCCGGTGGGCTGTTGCCCGACCTCGTCGACACCAACAGCTGGGTGCAGACGGTCGACCAGATTGACCCGCTGGAACTGCTTGAGGTGCAACTGTGTAACAGCGTGGCGCCGTTCATTCTGTTGTCGCGGCTGCGGCCCGCAATGCGTGCCTCGACGGCCCGGCGCAAGTACGTGGTGAACGTATCTGCGATGGAGGGCAATTTCTCGCGGGGTTACAAGGGGCCGGGGCATCCGCACACGAACATGGCCAAGGCCGCGTTGAATATGCTGACCAGGACCAGTGCGGGTGAACTGTTTTCCGAAGGCATCCTGATGACTGCGGTCGACACCGGCTGGATCACCGATGAGCGTCCACACACCAGCAAGATGCGTCTGGCGCAAGAAGGGTTTCGCGCGCCGCTGGATCTGGTGGACGGTGCGGCCCGGGTTTACGACCCCATCGTGCAGGGCGAGCGCGGCGTCGATCTCTACGGCTGCTTCCTGAAGGACTTCCAGCCGCACCCCTGGTAGTCCATCCGACTAGCCGAAATGCACGCCCTGAGCCAACGGCAGCTCGGTGGAGTAGTTGACGGTGTTCGTGGCACGCCGCATGTATGCCTTCCATGAGTCGGAGCCGGACTCGCGGCCACCGCCCGTCTCCTTCTCTCCGCCGAACGCTCCGCCGATCTCGGCGCCCGAGGTGCCGATGTTGACGTTAGCGATTCCACAGTCGGATCCGTCGGCGGCCAGGAAACGCTCGGCCTCGCGCATGTCTAGGGTGAAGATCGCCGAGGAAAGGCCCTGGGGCACTGCGTTGTTCAGTGCGATCGCCTCGTCGAGGGTGTCGTAGCCGAGCACGTACAGAATCGGGGCGAAGGTCTCCCGGTGTACGACATCACCCTGTTCGGGCATCCGCACCACGGCGGGGGTGACGTAGTAAGCGCCGTCACCCAGATCGCGGCGTTCGCCGCCGATGACCGTCCCGCCCTGCGCGCGGGCGGTTTCCAGTGCGTCCTGCATATCGCGGAACGACTTCTCGTTGATCAGTGGGCCTATCAGGGTCTGGTCGCTGAATGGATCGCCTACCGGAAGCTGGCCGTAAGCGTTGACGATGCGTTCGACCAGCGCATCAGCGACAGAGTGGTGAACGATCAACCGCCGCAGGGTGGTACAGCGCTGGCCCGCGGTGCCCGCGGCCGAGAACACGATTCCGCGCACCGCAAGATCCAGATCCGCCGAGGGCGTCACGATGGCCGCGTTGTTACCGCCCAACTCGAGCAGCGACCGGCCGAAGCGGGCAGCCACCCGCGGGCCCACCTGTTGGCCCATCCGCACCGACCCTGTCGCACTCACCAGCGCGACGCGTGGATCGTCGACGAGTTGTTCGCCGACCTCACGGCCGCCCTGGATCAGCCGGCTCACCTCCGGCGGCGCCCCCACGTCGGCGGCGGCGCGGTCCAAGAGTGCCTGGCAGGCAACGGCAGTCAGTGGTGTCAACTCGGATGGCTTCCACACCACGGTGTCACCGCAGACAAGGGCGATCGCGGTGTTCCATGACCACACGGCCACCGGGAAGTTGAACGCGGAAATGACTCCGACCACGCCCAGTGGATGCCAGGACTCCATGAGTCGATGCCCGGCACGCTCGGAGGCCATCGTCTTGCCATAGAGCTGCCGGGACAGCCCTACCGCGAATTGGCAGATGTCGATCATCTCCTGGACCTCGCCGAGTGCCTCCGAGACAATCTTTCCGGCCTCGATGGTCACCAATTCGGCGAGATCCTTCTTGTGCTCCGTCAGCAGCTCGCCGAGACGGGCCACCAATGCACCGCGCACAGGCGCCGGGGTGGTGCGCCATTGTGAAAATGCCTGGGCGGCTTCGGTGATGGCGTTATCGACATCCTCCGTCGAGCTGGCCGCGAGCGTGAACAGCGTGTCGCCGGTGATAGGGGTACGGACCGTTACGCCGCCACCTTCTCCCGCTCCCGTGCTCAGTACTACGTCCGCGCCGATCCACCGCAGCGCGTTCTGGGCGCGCGTGCGCAGCTCGTCGGCGGTTGGCAGCACCTCGGGGGATGCGGTAGGCAGTGTGGTGGTCATCGATCGGCTCCTATCGTGAGGTCAGATTGTGCGGCGATGGCGGCGTAGAGCGCGTACGGATCGTGGATGTCCCGCCCTATGGCGCCCGACATCCAATCCTTCGAGTAGTCGGCGGCGTAATCGTCGGCACTATCCCCGTATGCGCCGTCGTCGTCGAGATTGGACCGGAATATCCCAGCGGCCGAACGCGGCAGGAAATCCTCATACACGATGGGGCGGCGCACGATCTCGCCGTCGGCGCCGGCGTCCGTGCGGAAGTATGCGAGTTCCTGCTCGGCCAGACCGGCCTCGGTATCGGGAAAGTGATCGGCCCAAATAGACGCGGCCTGTTCGGGATCTGCCTGTGCGGTGTCGATGGCGATCATCGCGGCGTCGTAGCGAGTGCGGCCGGTGGGGGTGAGGGCTATGCCCCGTGCCTCGACTTCGCCGAACCGGACCCGCAGCGTGTCGCTGGTCACGGTGCCATCGGGCATGAGGAAACGGCGTGGCTCGGCCAGTGCCCGGAATGAGGTCTGCCGCAGGAGGACATCGGGTCCATGCCAGCGCGGTGGCCCCTGGATCGCGTCGATCATGGTGATGCCGCGTGCCGTCATCCGCCGGTACAGGTCGTCGATATCGAGCACGCGCGGTGTCAGATGGTTGATGTGTGTGCCGCCCACGCCGGCGATGTCCGCGGCGACCGGTGAGACCGCGGAAAGCTCGTCATACCAGGCCCGATCGATGGGGGCGGTGGACAGTGCGAACGACTTCACAGCTTCGCGAATGAAGTCCTCGGCCTGCGCCGGGGTGGCTCCGCCCGCAGCGCTGATCAGCCGCGCGTGGGCCAGCAGTGCCGGATCGAACAGCTCTCGCCGCCGTACGAAGTGATCCACGCGCGTGCGCAGTTCCGCGTCGAAGAACCGGCGGTCGGCGGTCGCAAGCATGGAGGTGAACACTCGGAAGGGGTTGAGTGCCAATTCTTTTTCATCGATGGGCCGAAATGCCGTCGAGACCACGGGTACCGGCGACGCGGCGTCACGCAAGTCGTAAAAGTCAACGGGATACATTCCGAACGCTTCGAACAGGTCGGCGACGGCGGCGAGTTCTCGCGGGCTGCCCACCCGGATCGCGCCGTGGCGCTCGGCGGTCACGCGATCAATCGAGCCGAGCCGTTCGGCATCCGGATGTGTTGTGGCGTAAGTCTGGTTAACCTCCGTGCTGACATCGACCAGCGTGTTGTACGCGGGAACTTCCGTCCCATACATCCGGGACAGCGCTGCCGCGAAACCTGCGCGCAGTTCCCAGCAGGGGATGAGATCGGTCATCGAATGTGTCCTGTAGTTGTTCTCACAGTTGACGTGATTGGCCTGCGCAAGTTCGTTCCTTGTGGTCCGTGGTCGCGGTACTCTCCCCCCGTGACTGCGGATTCCGAGAGAACGCCCGAGCGTCCGCTTGATGACGTCGACCGAATTCTGGTGCGCGAGTTGGCTCGCGATGGCCGGGCGACCCTGGCGCATCTGGCGGCAAAGGCCGGGCTGTCGATCTCGGCGGTGCAAACTCGTGTGCGGCGGCTGGAATCCCGCGGTGTTCTCACCGGATATGCGGCCAGGGTCAATCCGGAGTCGGTGGGCCAACTGCTCTCGGCGTTCGTGGCAATCACCCCTCTCGATCCTTCGCAACCCGATGATGCTCCGGCACGGCTTGAGCACATTGACGCCATCGAGTCGTGCCACTCGGTGGCGGGCGAGGAAAGCTACATCCTCCTGGTGCGAGTGCCCTCGCCGCGTGCGCTCGAGGAGCTGCTGCAGCTGATCCGCACCACAGCCAATGTTCGCACGCGAAGCACCATCATCTTACAAACTTTTTACGATGGCCGCCAGCTAGTGCCGTAAATATTCTTGTCTTGATGTAGAGAAGTCGTAAATACTCCGTTAATGTGGGTCCTATGACCGCACTCATGTTCCCGGGGGCCCACGTAGGCTCCACGACCGATGACGAGGCGACGCGTCCGGACCCGGTGACACCGGATCGGGTGCATGAGGTGCTGCGGCGCAGCATTCTGGCCGACGGAATGGACCTCGTGCTCGACCTGGAGCGTTCGCGCGGGGCGCATCTGGTGGATGCGCGCGACGGGACCACCTATCTCGACATGTTCACCTTCTTCGCGTCGTCGGCGCTGGGGATGAACCACCCGATGCTCGCCGAGGACGGCGAGTTCCGTGCCGAACTGACCCGGGCTGCCATCAACAAGCCGAGCAATTCGGATATCTACACCGTCGAGATGGCCAGGTTCGTCGACACTTTCGCGCGAGTGCTCGGTGACCCGGCGCTACCGCACCTGTTCTTCGTCGACGGCGGAGCGCTGGCGGTAGAGAACGCACTGAAGGTGGCATTTGATTGGAAGAGCCGCTGGAACGAGGCGCACGGAATCGATCCAGCCTTGGGCACCAAGGTATTACACCTGCGCGAGGCCTTCCACGGCCGAAGTGGCTACACCATGTCGCTGACGAACACCGATCCCAACAAGGTGGCGCGGTTCCCCAAGTTCGACTGGCCGCGCATCGATGCGCCGTACCTGCGCCCCGACGCCGATGTCGAAGAGCTGGAGACTGCCGCACTGGCACAGGCCCGCCGTGTGTTCGCCGAAAATCCGCACGACATAGCATGTTTCATTGCCGAGCCGATTCAGGGTGAGGGTGGAGATCATCATTTCCGCCCCGAGTTCTTCCACGCCATGCGCGCGCTGTGTCACGAGAATGACGCCCTGTTCGTCTTCGACGAGGTGCAGACCGGGTGTGGCCTCACCGGTACGGCGTGGGCATTCCAACAGCTGGGCGTGACTCCCGACATTGTGGCGTTTGGCAAGAAGACGCAGGTGTGCGGGGTCATGGCGGGCGGTCGTGTCGATGAGGTCGCCGACAACGTCTTCGCCGTCAGCTCACGCATCAACTCCACCTGGGGCGGAAACCTGGTCGATATGGTGCGCTCTCGCCGCATCCTGGAAGTGATTGAGGCGCAGCGGCTTTTCGGCAATGCGGCTCGGATGGGCGAGTACCTACTGGACCGTCTGCAGACCCTGGCGCTGCGGCACGGCGAGATTGGCGACGTGCGGGGCCGCGGGCTGATGTGCGCGTTCAGTCTGCCGACCACGCAGGAGCGCGATCATCTGGTGGAGCGCCTGTGGTCGCAGGAGCACGTGATCCTGTTGCCCAGCGGCAAGAACAGTGTCCGGTTCCGTCCGCCGCTGATCGTCAGTGCCGAGGAGATCGACGCTGCGGTGGCCGCGGTATCACGGGTGCTGGCGCAGTCTCCCCGGACATAGCTCACCAGGCGTAGGGGGAGTGCTCCCGCGCTGTCCGTAACGCGGAACCCCACCATGCCAGCTCATCGAGCATCGTCTTGGCGGCGGTTTCCGCGTCGCGGCTGTCGACGAGCTGGCCGGCGTCATCGAATTGGCTCCACACGCCGTGGAAACTGACCACGTCACGGGTAGTCACGGCATGCAGTTCGGCGAACACCAGGCGCAGCTGCTCGATGGCGCGCAACCCTCCTGACATGCCGCCGTAGGACGTGAATCCGACCGGCTTGGCCTGCCACTCGCTGTGATGCCAGTCGATCAGGTTCTTCAACGGGGCGGGGAAGCTGTGGTTGTACTCCGGAGTGACCACGAGAAATGCGTCGGCAATGCGCAGCCGTGCCGTCATCTTGGCCAGATGGGCGGTGTCGTCGGCCCCCGGTCTGCGGGAAAGGTGAAGGGGAAGTGGGTATTCCGCGAGGTCGATGTAGCCGGCATGGAACGACGGATGATGCCGGGCCTTTTCTGCGATCCAGTTCGCGACAGTGGGGCCGAACCGACCATCACGCGTACTGGCGCAGATCACGGCAAGGCGCAGCGGGGTGGTTGACGTGTTCACGCGCCCATCGTCGTACCTAAAGTGCACTCGAGGTCAAGTGGTTTCTTTCCGTCACGCCAGCATGGCATCGGCGAAGCGGCGCACGGCGGCGACGGCTTCCTGCTCGGCACTCGTCGAGCCCGGGTAGTCGTCGCGGGCCCGCGATTCGATGCCCCCGGTGGCGGGGTCGAGCCGTACCTCGGCGACCATCTCGGCGGTGGTCGGTTCGCAGACGGCCCAGCTGTAGAGGCGATCGGAGTCCCAATCGGCTGCGCGCGCGGATACATAGTCGGCATCGTCGACACCGAGTGAGGTCAGTGCCGGGCGATCGTCCATGCGTTCGTCGGCCCGCAGGGCGCGCAAGTACCATGCACCCGCATTGATCTCGATGGTTTCCATGAGCCTAGAAACGCGTCGAGCGTGAAACCATGGCGGCAATTCGGTGAGAATCCCGCCACAGCTTCACGCTCGGCGACAACAGTCTTACTTGATCTCGGCGATCACGGTGCCCTGGGTGATAGCGGCACCTGCCTCGACGCTGAGCCCGGTGATGGTGCCGGCCTTGTGCGCGGTGACCGGGTTCTCCATCTTCATGGCTTCCAGCACCACGATCAGCTCGCCGGCCTCGACCTCCTGGCCCTCTTCCACCGCGACCTTGACGACGGTGCCCTGCATCGGAGCGGTCACCGAGTCACCGGTGGCGCCGCCGCCACCGTGGCCCCCGCGCTTGCGCGCCTTGGGCTTCTTGCGGATGACACCGTTCGCGGCGCCGCCGCCTCCGCCACCGAGCGAGATGTCACCGGGCAGCGACACCTCGAGGCGACGGCCGCCGACCTCGACGACCAGCTTCTGGCGGGGCAGAGCCTCGTCCTCTTCGCCTTCTGCGGCGTCAGCGGTGAAGGGCTCGACGGTGTTGTCCCACTCGGTCTCGATCCAGCGGGTGTGCACGGTGAAGCCGTCCTCGTCGCCGATGAAGGCGGGATCGGAGACCACTGCGCGGTGGAACGGGATGACGGTGGCCAGACCCTCGACGTTGAACTCGGCCAGGGCACGCCGCGAGCGGGCCAGCGCCTCGTTGCGGTCGCGGCCGGTGACGATCAGCTTGGCCAGCATCGAGTCGAACTGTCCACCGATCACCGAACCGGCCTGCACACCCGAGTCCAGGCGCACACCGGGGCCGGTGGGGGTGTCGTAGACCTTGACCGGGCCGGGGGCGGGCAGGAAGTTACGGCCGGCGTCCTCGCCGTTGATGCGGAACTCGATCGAGTGGCCGCGCGGCGTCGGGTCCTCGGTGAACTCAAGGGCCTCGCCATTGGCGATCTTGAACTGCTCCAGCACCAGGTCGACGCCTGCGGTCTCCTCGGTGACCGGGTGTTCCACCTGCAGACGGGTGTTGACCTCGAGGAATGAGATCAGGCCGTCCTGGCCGACCAGGTACTCGACGGTGCCGGCACCGTAGTAGCCGGCTTCCTTGCAGATGCGCTTGGCCGACTCGTGGATCTCCTTGCGCTGAGCGTCGGTCAGGAACGGCGCGGGCGCCTCCTCGACAAGCTTCTGGAAGCGGCGCTGCAGTGAGCAGTCGCGGGTACCGGCGACGATGACATTGCCGTGCTGATCGGCGATGACCTGCGCCTCGACGTGGCGCGGCTTGTCCAGGTAGCGCTCCACGAAGCACTCGCCACGACCGAAGGCTGCGACGGCCTCGCGGGTGGCGGACTCGAACAGCTCGGGAACCTCTTCGAGGGTGCGGGCCACCTTCATGCCGCGGCCACCACCACCGAAGGCCGCCTTGATGGCGATCGGCAGACCGTGCTCCTTGGCGAAGGCGACGACCTCGTCGGCATCCTTCACCGGGTCCGGGGTACCGGGCACCAGCGGGGCCTGGGCCCGTGCGGCGATGTGGCGGGCGGTGACCTTGTCACCGAGGTCGCGGATGGACTGCGGGCTGGGCCCGATCCAGATCAACCCGGCGTCGATGACGGCCTGGGCGAAGTCGGCATTCTCGGAGAGGAAACCGTAGCCGGGGTGGACAGCGTTGGCGCCGGACTTCTCGGCGGCCTCCAGGATCTTGCCGAAATCCAGGTAGGACTCGGCGGCGGTGTTACCGCCGATGCCGAAGGCCTCGTCGGCGAGGTGAACATGGGGCGCGTCGGCGTCGGGCTCGGCGTAGATCGCGACGCTGCCCAGGCCGGCGTCCTTCGCCGCGCGGATCACCCGAACGGCAATCTCGCCGCGGTTGGCGACGAGTACCTTGCTGATCTTCGAGCTGGCGTGATTGGGCACCGGGCCTCCTGTTGTTGGTTCTTCGCGCAAGCGGCTCATCGGGACTCCTACTTCCTGAGTTTTACCGCTTTCTTAGAGTCTCGGCAGTGAGTTTATGCATCCGTGGCATCAAACACACATCCGGGATGGGGTGTGCCGCCCCTGTTTTTACCTACTGATGAGTAGGTTCAGGACAATCTTCGTTTGATGCGCGCCAGCATCGCCGACATTCCGCGCAGCCGCAGTGGGCTGATCAGCTCTGCCAATCCGAGTTCGGCGTAGAAGTCGTCGGGTACCGCCAAGATCGCCTCTGCTGACTGGCCGTCCAGACCCTGATGCAGGATCGAGGCGAACCCGCGTGTCGTCGGGGCCTCGGCGGGCGCGCTGAAGTACAGCCGGATGCCGGAACGGTCGCTTGCGTCGACGTCCAGGAACAGCGGTGACTGGCACTCCGGCACCGGTTCCATCGCCGCCTGCTCCAAATGCGATGGCAAATCAGGCAATTCGCCCGAGAACTCCAGCAACAAGCGCAGCTTGTCCTGCCCGTCGACGGCCTTGAAATCGGCGACGATCTCTGCGAGCTCTGCCGGAAGGGTCATGCCTGGTGAGGTTGAGGCAGTGCCCCGGGCTTCTCGCCCTTGACGATCGGAGTGCGTACCCGGTTGCCCCATTCCGTCCAGGACCCGTCGTAGTTACGGACGCCCTCGACACCCAGCAGGTGGGTGAGCACGAACCAAGTGTGGCTGGAACGCTCACCGATGCGGCAGTAGGCGACGATGTCCCCCTCGGCGGCGATGACGTCGCCGTAGATCTCGTCCAGCTCGCGACGGCGACGGAATCTGCTGTCTTCTGCGGCGGCCTTGGCCCACGGGATCGAGACTGCGGTGGGGATGTGTCCGCCGCGCAGCGCGCCTTCCTCCGGGTAATCGGGCATGTGGGTGCGTTCGCCGGTGTATTCGGCGGGGGAGCGCACGTCGACGAGCGGTCCGTGCCCGAGGTGGGCCAACACATCGTCGGCGTAGGCGCGGATCGGGGCGTCGTTGCGATCCACCACGGGGTAGCCCTCGGTGTGCTTGGACGGAACGTCGAGGGTGGTGTCGCGACCCTCGGAGATCCACAGATCGCGCCCACCGTCCAGGAGCCGGACGTCCGGGTGGCCGAACAGCGTGAACACCCACAACGCGTAGGCAGCCCACCAGTTGGACTTGTCGCCATAGATGACGACCGTGTCCTCGCGGCGGATCCCCTTGCGGTTCATCAGCTCTGCGAACTGCGCGCCGTCGATGTAGTCGCGGACCGTGCTGTCGTTGAGGTCGACGTGCCAGTCGATCTTCACCGCACCGGGGACGTGCCCAATGTCGTAGAGCAGGACGTCCTCGTCGGACTCCACGATGGACAGTCCGGGAGTGCCCAGGTGTCCCGAGAGCCAGTCGGCGGAGACCAGGCGTTCGGGGTGGGCATAGGCGGCAAATTCGGGGCTGGGGTCGGCCGGGAGAGTCACGTTGTGAGCCTAGTCGCGTTCGAGGGCGGTCGGCTCATCGAGTTGGATACCGAGTTCAGATACCCGGTGCGTTGCTGGTCGCGGTGCGAGAATTCGCCAATGCCGGACTGGACTTACCACCCGCTGAGCCCGCTGGCGTCGTCCGTCGTCGGTGAGCGCCGGACACGGGTGTGGGCGATGAAAGTACTGGCGGCGGTGGTGACGCATGCCGGGGGACGGCGCTGGATTCCCTGGGTTTTCGATCATCGGCCGGTTCCGCCGCAATGGCAGGGCCGGTTCGGAGCGACGGTGCCGGTCCCGATCGCGCGCGAGGCGGTTGCGGTGTTGCCGGTGCAGGGGGCCACTGTCGTCCAGATCGGGCCGGTGCAGACCGCCGACGTGGACGCGGTTCGGCGAGTCAGTGCCGACCGCAGGTGCCGGGTCATCGCGGTCGCCGCTACGGCCGAGGTGGCTCAGGAACTGGCGCCTTACGTCGATGCGGTGTCGCTGCCCGGGGAGCCCGGGACGGTGCGACTGACCGAACCCACGATCGACGCCGCGGTGCGTGCGCTCGCTGACCCGTCGGCGACGGTGCTCGCCACGCCGGCGGTGCTGATCGCCGCCGGCCCGGGCTGGTTCAACCGGGTGATCGAAGCCGCCACACCGACATCGCCGCCAAAGCCGTTGCGTGATATTGGTTTCGATCCGCGTCGATGGCCGGGGTGGATATGGGGTGCGCTGGTCGGAATCGGACTGATCATCGCGGGTATCGGAGCGGCCACCATTGCGCTGGGGCCGGTGCTGTTGTGGTACGACCGCGACTACCTCGGACTCTCGGTGCACGATCTGCATGGTGTGAACCATCATCTGGTCGGCTTTCTGCAGCATGATCGGCTCACCATGGCGGGCAACATGATTGGTATCGGAGTTCTGTACCTGGGTTTGGCTTGGGGTGGGCTCAGGGAAGGGCACCGATGGGCCCGCAATGCTCTGTTGATTGCCGGGCTCGTCGCGTTCCTGACGTACTTCTACTTCCTGGTGACAGGTTTTCTGGAGCCGCTACACACGCTCGTCGTCGTGGGATTGTTCCCCATGTTGCTGCTCGCCGTGTGGCGCGCTCCCTCGGTGCCGCACTGGCCACCGGTCGTGGAGGGGCCGGAGTCCGAGCGGCGCCGCGCCCTGTGGGGGCAGCTGCTGATGATCGCCGTTGGTGGTGGGTTGTTCGTTGCCGGAGCGGTGATTTCAACGGTCGGTCTGACCTCGGTGTTCGTCCCCACCGATCTCGATTTCCTTGGTACCAGTGCCGAGGCATTGCGTGCCGCCAACCAGCACCTGCCGCCGTTTATCGCGCACGATCGGGCGGGCTTCGGTGGTGCGTTGATGGGAGCAGGCCTGGCGGTTCTCCTGATCAGTCTGTGGGGCTGGCGCCGTGGTGAGCGTTGGGTGTGGTGGTCGTTGTTGATCGGATGCGCATTCGGCACCGTGCCGGTCTTGGCAATTCATTTCGCCATCGGGTACACGCATTTCGAGCATCTGCTACCGGTGTACGTGTTGGTAGTGGTCGTGGCGGTCGCCCTCGCGTTGTCGAGGACGTACCTCACCGCATCGCCCGATCAGTCGCCGACACCTGCGTTCAGTCGCGTGGAGTCAGCCCGCTGACCTCGGCCACGATCTCCAGCGACCGCAGCTGCAACTTCCGGTCGGGCGCGTTGGGCACCACGATGAGCTCATCGGCCTCGGCCAGCTGTGCAAAGTCGTCCAAGTATGCGCTCACCTGAGCTGGAGTGCCGACCGCAAAGTACTTCGTCATCGCCTTGATCTGTTGCCCGGCAGGGGATTCCAGTGCGGCAAGGGCCTCGTCGTCGGTGAGGCGCGGACCTCCGCCGCGATGCAGGAAAAGCTTGGCACGTTCGATCAGCGCCGACCGGTACTGCTCCCGGGCGGTGTCTTCGTCGTCGGCGGCAATGACGTTGACCCCGGCGATCACGTACGGCTCCGGCAGCTGCTCGGAGGGCTGGAACTCCCGCCGATACAGCGCCACCGCATCCCGCAGCGCGGGAGGCGCGAAGTGGGAGGCGAAACCGTAGGGCAAGCCCAGCACCGCCGCCAGCTGTGCGCCGAACAACGACGACCCAAGGATGTAGAGGGGTACGTGTGTCCCGTGCCCCGGTGTCGCGGTGACCGCCGGGACCCGGCTCTGTTCGCTCAGATATGCCTGCAGCTCGATCACATCCTGCGGAAAGTGCTCGGCATCGGCGGGGGAGTGCCGCAACGCGCGCAGCGTCACCTGATCCGTCCCCGGGGCGCGGCCGAGACCGAGATCGATGCGTCCAGGGTGCAGGGTTTCGAGGGTGCCGAACTGCTCGGCGATCTGCAGCGGGGAATGGTTGGGCAACATGATGCCGCCCGCGCCCAGTCTGATGGTCGACGTCTGGGTGGCCACATGTCCGATCAGGACACTGGTCGCCGACGAGGCAATGGACCGCATGTTGTGGTGTTCGGCGTACCAGACGCGGTGAAATCCCAGCGCTTCGGCGTGCCGCGCGATCTCGACGCTGGCGGCGAAGCTCTCGGCCACGGTCTCGTGCGGCGCCACCCGCGCCAGATCCAGAATCGACAAAGGTCTCGCCATGAACTGGAGCAACCCACGGCGTTTCTTCGCTATTCCCCCGTGGGACGCACCATAGACGGTACAAACGTATGGTGCCCTTCCTTCCGACCGCAGCGGAACTGGCGGGTGCTCTCGCCGAACTGCTCGACGACCTCCAATCCGAGCTGCCCGCATCCTCGGTGCATCGCGCCCGTGTCGGGGCCAACATCGCCAGGATTCTGCGGCGAGAACTGACCACGCCCGCGCACCCGCCTGCCGATGACCCGTCATGGGAAGACCTGGCCGAAGCGGTGCGTAGTGAACTCGCGATCGTCAAGCCTGGGTACGACGCCTGGGAGGGCGAATGACCGACCTGGCCGACGGGCTCACCCGTTATCTGCATGACGAATTCGGTAAGAAGTTCCAGGTGTCTGGCGTGGTTGGTGTTTCCGCGGGCGCGCGACGGCGAAATGTGCTGTTGGATGCCACATTCGGGGGTGAGACTCTCGAGCTGGTCGCGACCATTGTGCCCGCGGTCGTGCAGCAGGTCCCGGTAGGTAGTGAGGCCGGGGTGCGTGAGCTGGCGCGCAGCCACGGTGTTCCGGTGCCGCGGGTTCGTGGCGTGTGTTCCGAGGCCTCATATGTGGGCGCGCCCTTCATGATCTCCGAACGCATCGCGGGCGAGACGGTTCCCCGTAAGGTGCTGCGGCTGGTGCAGTCCGCCGGGATCGAAGATCTGGTGGCCGAGCAGCTTGGTGCGGCGATGGGTCGCCTCCATGGGATAGATCCGGCGATGGCTCCGCCGGATCTGCCCGGTGCCCCGGAGGCCGAGCCGGCGGTTGTCCTGCTGGAACAAATGCGTGAGGGGGTGGCTGCGCTGCTTCCGGATCGGCCGGTATTCCAGCGCACGCTGTCCTGGCTGACCGAGCGCATGCCCGGGCCACCCGCTCGGCGATGCCTGGTGCACAACGATATTCGCAATGGCAACGTGATCGTCGGCGAGGATGGCTTGCGTGCGGTTCTCGACTGGGAGGGCACCACTCGTTTCGGAGATCCCATGCGCGATGTCGGCTGGACCGCGCTGCGGATGTGGCGGTTCGGTGTCGACGAACGCGAGTTCGGTGGCTTCGCGGGCCGTGAGGTGTTTGTGCATGCGTACGAGGATGCAGGCGGAACGTTTGACGCCGACAGGTTCCAGTGGTGGAAGGTGTTGGGCACGCTGTGGTGGGGTGTTGGCCTTGCCGCGCAAGCGAAGTCGTATCTGGACGGTAGCGTGCGGGACATTGTGATGGCCGCAAGCGGTCGCCGGATACCCGAGATCGAGTGGGACCTGTTGATGTTGACGAAGCCGTAGGTGCCGGAAGGATCCAGATGAACTTCGAACTGCCGCCCGAACTCGTCGGTTATCTCACCGAGCTTGACGAGTTCATCGACCGCGAGATCGTGCCGCTCGAACAATCCGATGACAACATCCGATTCTTCGATCACCGGCGCGAAGATTCCCGTACCGACTGGGATCGTGGTGGCCTGCCCAATGGGGAGTGGGAGGAACTACTCGGAGAGGCCCGTCGGCGTGCCGATGCGGCCGGTCACCTTCGGTACCCGTTCCCGGCGGAGTTCGGCGGACGTGACGGGTCCAACCTCGGCATGGCGGTCATCCGTGAGCACCTGGCGCGGCGCGGTCTCGGATTGCACTGCGACCTACAGAACGAGCACGCCATCGTCGGTAACAACGTGGGGCTGCTTCTCATGCTGGAATACGGCACCGACGAGCAGAAGGCCCAGTGGGTCGAGGGACTCGCCAGCGGTACGAAGTTTTTCGCGTTCGGCATCACCGAGCCTGAACACGGCTCCGATGCCACCCATATGGAAACCTGGGCGACAAAGGATGGCTCGGACTGGATCATCAACGGCGAAAAGACCTGGAACACCGGTGTGCATATCGCCGACGCCGACCTGATTTTCGCCCGCACCTCGGGCGATCCGGGTGACGGGCGCGGTATCACCGCGTTCCTGGTGCCCGCGGATGCGCCCGGATTCAAGGTCGAGGAATACCTGTGGACCTTCAACATGCCGACCGACCACGCCCACATCTCGCTGACCGACGTGCGGGTCCCCGATTCGGCGGTCTTCGGTGGGGAGGGCCGTGGGCTGGGTGTGGTGCAGCACTTCTTCAACGAGAATCGGATTCGTCAGGCAGCATCCAGCCTTGGTGCGGCGCAGTTCTGCATCGACCGATCTGTTGAATATGCCAAGGAACGCAAGCCTTTCGGCAAGCCGCTGGCATCGAATCAGGCCATCCAATTTCCACTCGTCGAGCTGCAGACCCAGTGCGAGATGCTGCGCGCGCTGATTCACAAGACGGCATGGTCGATGGACACCTACGGACCGTTCTCGGTCTCCGAACAGGTCTCGATGTGCAATTACGTCGCAAACCGGTTGTGTTGCGAGGCCGCAGACCGGGCCATGCAGGTTCATGGCGGCATGGGGTACTCGCGGCACATGCCGTTCGAACACATCTACCGCCATCACCGGCGGTACCGGATCACCGAGGGTGCCGAGGAGATTCAGATGCGCCGGGTGGCCGGGTATATGTTCGGCTTCATGAATCAAAAGGCGCCCAAGGGGGTCTAGTGGGCGAAACGTCGGTACCCGTTGTGGTGGTCATGGGTGTGGCAGGGGTTGGCAAATCAACCGTGGCGCAGGCCCTGGCGAAGCTCCTGGGTGCACCCTGTGCTGAGGGTGATGATTTCCATCCGGACGCGAACATCGCCAAGATGTCGGCCGGAATCCCGCTGGATGACACCGATAGATGGCCGTGGCTGCAGCGGATCGCCGAATGGATGGCCGAGCGCGGACGGGAGGGGACGGGCGGCGTGGTCACCTGTTCGGCACTCAAACGCCGCTACCGTGACGTTCTCCGCATGGGATACGCGGATGCGTTCTTTGTGCACCTGTCCGGAGATAGGGCGCTCATTGGCGACCGGATGTCGCATCGCTCAGGACATTTCATGCCGACATCGTTGTTGGATTCGCAGTTCGAGATTCTCGAACCGCTGGAACCCGACGAGCGGGGTGCGGTGCTGGATGTCGGTATCGGGCCGGATGAACTGGTAGCGGAGGCCTTGAGGCAGCTCGGCGCATGAACGCCGACCTGATTCTGCTGGCCGAGCCGGGCAAGATCCCGCACACCACCAGCGACGTTCGGCTACTTGTTGCCGTAGTGCTGAGCATCGGCGTGATCATCGCGCTCATCACCAGGCTCAAGATGCATCCGTTCCTGGCGCTGCTGCTCGGATCGGGCACCCTGGCCGCCGTCGCCAGTGTGCCGTTCGACAAGCTCCTTGGGTCCTTTGTGACCGGATTCGGCTCGACCATCGCCGGTGTCGGACTGCTCATCGGTTTGGGGGCGATGCTGGGCCGCCTGCTGGCTGACTCCGGTGGTGCCAACATCGTCGCCGATGCCGTGCTCGCGCGGTCGGGTCCACGCCTGCTGCCCTGGGCGGTGGCGCTGATCGCGGCCGTGCTCGGGCTGCCCTTGTTCTTCGAAGTGGGTGTGGTGCTGCTGATTCCGATCGTGCTCTTGGTGGCGCGCCGGGGAAATGTGCCACTGCTGCGGGTGGGAATTCCCGCGCTGGCGGGCCTATCCGTATTGCACGGACTGGTTCCGCCGCACCCGGGTCCCTTGGTGGCGGTGGACGCGCTGAAGGCGGACTTGGGTGTCACCCTGGCGTTTGGTCTGCTGGCTGCGGTGCCCACCCTGATAGTGGCGGGGCCCCTCTATGCGCGGGTGGCAGAGCGCTGGGTGGGGCCACTGGAGATCCCTACCGCGACCGCACCCGAAGCCGATCGAAAGGGGCCGGCTCCGAGCGTTGCCGCGGTGTTGGCGACGATCTTGCTTCCGGTGGCCCTGATGTTGGCGAAGGCGCTCTCCGATGTGGTGATCGATAATCCGAAATCGTTGGTGCAGAGGATTTTCGACACCGCCGGTACGCCGCTGGTAGCGCTACTGGTGGCGACACTGGTGGCAATGGTGACGCTGGGCACGGCATCTGGCCTGGACCGCGCGGGTGTCTCGGGAATCATCGAGAAGTCGCTCGGGCCCATCGCGGGCATCGTCTTCATCGTCGGTGCCGGAGGCGGATTCAAGCAGACCCTCATTGATGTGGGGGTCGGAGATGCCGTGAGCACCTGGTCGGAGAAATGGCATATCCCCGCGCTGGTACTGGGCTGGCTCATCGCGGTGCTCATCCGATTGGCCACGGGTTCAGCCACGGTGGCGACCATCACCGCCGCGGGTATCGTCTCCCCGCTTGCGGCGGACATGTCTACCGCGCACGTCGCGCTGTTGGTGCTCGCGATTGGTGCCGGGTCGCTCTTCTTCTCTCACGTCAACGACGCCGGATTCTGGTTGGTGAAGGAGTATTTCGGGATGACGGTCGGCCAGACCCTCAAGTCATGGTCGGTGATGGAAACGGTGATTTCGGTCGTCGGATTTGCGATAGTCCTGCTGCTGAGCGCCGTTGTATGACTCGTCTAACTCTTTGTCGCACTCACGAACTGTGAGAGTCCCCGCACCTCTTGCTCAATGTCGTGAAATCCCGAGTTCCACAGCACCGAGGTGATGTCATCGCGGTCGAAGCCGTGTAAACCGTTTCGTGCCGCCATTTTCACGGAGAGCGACCGAACGAGCCTGGGGCCGCGGGTGCAGCTGGTCATCACCGCGATCCGGCCGCCCGGCCTGAGCACCCGGAGCATCTCATCGAGAACTTTGAAGGGCTCGGGTACCAGATACAGCGCGGCGAAACAGCACACCGCATCGAAGCTTCCGTCGTCGAACGGCAGGGTGCGGGCATCCGCACGCAGGTATCCAACCCTGTTCGCGATATTGGTCCGGACCGCGCGCCGCAGCATCGGCTCGGAGAAATCGAGCCCGACTGCCAGACCGTCGGCGGATAACTGGCCGCCCAGGTATTTGGTGAAGTTTCCTGGCCCGCAGGCGACATCGAGCAGTGTATGGGCCGCGTCGAGTCGCAGGGCCCGTGCCGCACGGCGCCGTTCTGCCGACGGCGTGATGCCGGTGTAGAGCACGGTCTGGCCCCAGCGCCACGGCCCTTGATAGACCGCGGCCACCAGGGGATTGTTCATGGCGCGCTGGGCGACGCGCTGAGGCTGATCAGAGGGCGGCGGAAGCAGATCCAGGTAGCCGGCCGACGAATGCGCACCCGCGTCGAGTGCGTCGGACCAGACGAGCTCGCCGAGGCGATCCAATGCGGTCGGGGTTGTCATTGGGCCTCCTGCAGCCTGTCGTCGTCGTGAAGGTGCTGAGCGAAAAAGGCGTAGACCCGTTTCCACGCGTCGGCCTCTGCCTCGGGGGAGTACCCGAATCCGGCGATCCGCATCAGTGGTTGCATCGGCAGCTGGTTGGCGAAACTGTGCCCCGCGTCGTACTTCTTGATGTCGTGTTCGATGCCGTGGGCGTCCAGTGCCTTGCGCAACCGGGGCTCGCCCCGAATCACGAAGGGGTCCCGAGTGGCCAGGCTCGCGACGACGGGGCACGCTCCCTCGAAATGGTCGCCGTAGGGGCCGGGCATCGCACCGTAGAAAGGTGCGGCCGCATCAAACCCCTTGGTGGAAGTGATAAGTACGAATCCACCGCCCATGCAGAAACCGGCGACACCGACCCCGCCTGTGGTGTAGGGCAGCGACAACAGGTGATCGCGCGCGGCCAGGATCTCGTCGATGGCACGACCCCGGCGGGTGATGAGGTTGGTCATGACTCGGCTGATGCACCGGATACGTCCACGGGAGTACAGGTCGGGCGCCAGGGCCACATAGCCGTTGGCCGCCACGTTCTTGGTGATGCGACGCAAGTCGGGAGTGGACCCGTTGATGTCGTGCAGCACCACGATCGAGGGCCACGGCCCGTCACCCGTGGGCTTCTCCAAGATGCCTGTGACTTCACCACTTTTTGTGGGGAAACTGATGTCCGCCATAGCGCTCCTGTGATCGATCACAAATATTGTTTACAGTGATGTTAAGCTAATTGGAAAGGTAGGCTCCAGCGCTGATGGCTGTCAATACCCCATCGGGCCGGTCCCGGGGGCGCCCCGCGCGCACGCCCGAGCAGCACGAGCAGATGCGCGCACGCATCCTGGCCGCTGCCGGTGCCGTGTACGCCAAGCACGGGCAGCGCGGCACCACCGTGGCGCGCATCGTCAAGAAGGCCCACCTGTCCCGGCCGACGTTCTATGTGTTCTTCGACGGAACCGACGACGTCATCACCGCATTGGTCAACCACACCCAGTCGCAGCTCAACGGAAGGCTCTACGCGGTGATCGCGGAGCCGGCCGATCTGATCACCCAAATCGTCGCGGCGGTGGACGTTTACCTCGATACCACCGAGGAGATGGGCGATGCGGCGCGGGTGTTCCACATCGAGGCCCACGATCCTGCTTCCTTCGCACATCGATTGCGCCAGGAGAACGAGGAAGTAATGGTCGAGATGCTTCGTGGCCGGATCATCGAATCCGGTCGCCCTGCACCATCTTCAGAGGCCTTCCGAATGCTATTCGGAACCCTGCAGGCGGGCAGTTACCGCTACTTGTCGACGCCCGGCAGCGATCGCCGGGAGGCGCGCGCCGCGATGCTGCGGGCGGCGGTGGCGCTCGTGGGCACGCCGGAGGACTGGCGTCAGGCCGCCGAGCGTCCCGACCTGTTCGGGCAGTAGGGCTAGATGCTCAGGTACTGGGGCGACAACACGATGGAGTACAGGATTGTTCGGTAAGCCCGGGTGGGATCGGTAACCCATTGGCTCACCAGGAAGTACAGCGTCTGAGTGCCATCCGCGTTCATGGTGATGCTGACGACCTGGGGCCCATACGGCTGCAACAGCTTGTGTGGATCACGGGAGATGAACGGATCATCCGGTCGTGGCTCGGACGGATCGTTGCGGATCAGCACCGTCATGGGCTCGCTGACCAACTCCTGAGGAGTGCGGAACAGCTTGAGTCCGATGTGCGCGTCGCCGGAACCGTTGGAATCGAGCAGGCCGAAACCGCCTGCGGGTAGCGCGAATAACTGATTCTCGCGGTCTCCGCCACCACGGATCTGGCCGATCTTCTCCCACGCCGACGAGTCCAGGAAAGCCGGATCGTCGATCGGAGGCGTGAGCCACGCACACCGCGGCGCCCAGGGCCCAGTTCCGATGTTTCCCGCCACCAGCATTCGGCGACCAGGCGCCGAAACCCCACTCGGCTGCGAGATCCCGGCCATGACACCGATCGGCTGGTAGGAAGGTCTGCCCGGCTCGCTCACGTCGTAGACGGTGGTGTCCGCCGAGACGAAGGTGCTGCATCCCGGCGACGGAATGCACGAGGCGAACAACAGCGAACGCTGTGCCAGCTCCGCGGATCCGGTGGGCAGCAGCCGGGCACCGTCCTGTGCATCCGGCGGCAGCGCAAGCGGTTTGGAACGCCCCCCGAGTGCCACCGAGGGGCTGGCCGGGTCGACGGGAATGAGCTGAATGCCGTCACCGGTGTTCAGGTAGTCGCCCGTCCACAGGCAGGCGCCGCGGTTGGTGTGCACGCCGAGGTCGAACGAATCGTCGCGACAGGCGGTCTGAAAGCTGGCGTTGACCGATGGCATGTGCGGAATCGGGTTGCCCTGGGCATCCTTGAATTCCTGCTGTTGAGTCGGCCCGAGCATGGCGAGTGAGTCCAATAACGACACCATGCGGGGCGGCAGTGGGGCCGGGGTAGGAGTATCCGGATGGAATGGCTTTGGCGGCAGGTGCTTTTCGTGGCGGATCCACAATGACGAGGCGGGCACCCCGAGCGTATTCAGCAGTTGGCCCAGCAGCGGCACGCTGACACCGATCACATTCGAGGGGTCGCCGTCGATGCCTTCGACGAACCAGCTGCCCAGGCCGTCGAGCGTGAAGGCGCCCGCCACCTGCAGGGGCTCGCCGGTAGCCAGATAGGCCTCGAGATCTGCTGCCGATGGGTTTCCGAAACGCACTGTGGTCGAACGTGTTTCACTGACACGTGCGACAGGCTTGCCCTCGACGACCCGCACCAGGCAGTGCCCGGTCAGCAGCTGCGCAGACCGCCCGGCCATCAGCCCCCAGCGGCGGCGCGCTTCCTCCACGGTGCCCGGCTTGCCCTGCAACATGCCGTCGAGCAGGAGCATCGAATCGCAGCCCAGCACTACCGCGTCGGCGGCCACCTCGCCGGCCAGGGTCGTTGCGACGTCAAAGGCCTTGGCGCAGGCCAGCACTTCCACGGCTCGCTCCGGGGCGGTACCCGAGGGTTGGGTGGCCATGACGAGATGCTCGTCGACATGCGAGACGATGACGACCGGGTTCAGGCCGGCCTGTTCCAGGATCCGTTCGCGCGCGGGAGAGGCCGAGGCCAGGACAAATGCGGTCACGGGGCCGGTGACGGCCGTCTAGAACGTGCCCTGCGGGCGCGACAGCTTCGCGCGCTCGAACAGGGTGACTCGCTGCCAGCTGTGCGGGCTGTAGCGCAGCATGTCGATCGGCTCGGCCCAGAGGTTCCGGGGCTTGAGGCTCTCGGTCTCCGCCTTCGAGGCCAGCGCGCTGAGCGCCGCGACCAAGGCCGCGATCTCCTCATCTGTCGGGTTGCCGCTAAGCACCTGCACGTCGGCGGCTTTCACCTTCCCGGAATCGCTTTCAGCGGCTACGGTTTCGCTGGTCTCGTCGGTCACGGACGCACCTTCTTCATTCGTCACAGCGGAATGTTTCCGTGCTTCTTCGGTGGGAGCCGCACGATCTTGCGATCGAGCAAGCGCAGCGAGGTGGCGATGTAACCGCGAGTGTGCGACGGCGGGATGACCGCGTCGACGTATCCGCGCTCGGCAGCCATGTACGGGTTCACCAGGGTGTCCTCGTACTCGGCCTGCAACTGCAGGCGCAGGGCGTCCACATCGTCACCGTTCTTGGACGCCTCGGCCAGCTGCGAGCGGTACACGAATCCGACCGCACCGGAGGCACCCATGACCGCGATCTGTGCGGTGGGCCAGGCGACGTTGACGTCAGCACCCATGTCCTTGGAGCCCATGACGCAGTACGCGCCACCGTAGGCCTTGCGGGTGATCACGGTGATCTTCGGAACGGTGGCCTCGCCGTACGCGTACAGCAGCTTGGCGCCGCGCCGGATGATGCCGTTGAACTCCTGCTCGGTGCCGGGCAGGAAGCCGGGCACATCCACCAGAGTGATGATCGGGACACCGAAGCAGTCGCAGGTGCGGATGAACCGCGCGGCCTTCTCCGAGGCATTGATGTCCAGGCAGCCCGCGAACTGGGTGGGCTGGTTGGCGACGATGCCGACGCTGCGGCCATCGACACGGCCGAAGCCGACGATGATGTTCTGGGCGTATCCGGCCTGCACCTCGAGGAACTCGTCGTCGTCGAGGATGCGGGTGATGACCTCGTGCATGTCGTACGGCTGGTTCGGGGAGTCCGGAATCAGCGTGTCGAGCTCGATGTCCTCGTCGGTGAGGTGGTCTTCGATGGCGCCGTCGGTCGGCTCCGGTCCCGGATAACGCGGCGGCTCGGAGGCGTTGTTGGACGGCAGGTAGCTCAGGATGTCGCGGACGTAGTCGAAGGCGTCCTGCTCGCCGGAGGCGACATAGTGCGTGGTGCCGGACTTGGCCTCGTGGGTGTGTGCGCCACCCAGCTCCTCCATGGTGACGTCCTCACCGGTGACGGTCTTGATGACGTCGGGACCGGTGATGAACATCTGGCTGGTCTGGTCGACCATGACGATGAAGTCCGTCAGCGCGGGCGAGTAGACGTGACCACCGGCGGCCGGGCCCATGATGAGCGAGATCTGCGGGATGACGCCCGACGCGATGACGTTGTTGTGGAAGATCTGGCTGTACAGGCCGAGGGAGACCACGCCCTCCTGGATACGAGCACCTGCGCCCTCGTTGATGCCGATGAGCGGGCGGCCGGTCTTGAGGGCCAGCTGCTGCACCTTGACGATCTTCTCGCCGTACACCTCGCCGAGGCTGCCGCCGAACACCGAGACGTCCTGGCTGAATATGCACACGTCACGGCCGTCGATGGTGCCGAAACCGGTCACCACGCCGTCGCCGAGCGGGCGCTTCTCGCCCAGTCCGAAGTTTGAGCTGCGGTGCTTGGCCAACGCGTCCAACTCCACGAAGGAGCCCTCGTCCAGTAGCGCGTAGATGCGCTCACGGGCGGTCAGCTTGCCCTTGGCGTGGATCTTGTCGACGGCGGCCTCGCCGACCGGATGCAGTGTCTCCTCGCTGCGCCGACGCAGATCGGCGAGCTTGCCCGCGGTGGTGTGGATATCGGGCTCGGTGGTCGTCATGGGTCCCGATGTTATCGCGCTGCACCCGGGAGAACGCGCATGGGCCTTAGAGAGTTCTCAGAAATTTTCTCGAATGGATGTTCACCGATAGCGGTACATAGAAGGAGATGGACAAACAGCCCGCACTGGATGCCGACCTGGTGTTCACGATCGTGTCCCGTTTCGACCAGCTCGAGGGGGCCGACGCGGAGGTCGCGGTGCGTTCGGCGGCGGAACTGGCCGAGTGTCCGGTGGGTGTCCGCTGGTCCGAGGACGCCGAGCCCACGGTATGGCTGGAACGCGAGGGGCCGGCCCGATCCACCGACGAGCTCCTGTTGCACCGGCTGCACCACGTCCTGCGCCGATCTGTGCCGGATGTCGTACCAGCCGCCCTGCATATGGACGATCCAGCACTGGTCGAAGTGCTGTTGTCCAGCGGTTCGCAACCTGAGGATCGGGTGCGCGCGGCGCGCCTTCTTGGTCTGGATGACGCACGGGAGCTACGGGTGTTGGCGATCTCCGCACCGGCGGATGCGCGGCAGCTGCTCGCCAGGGCGCTGCCGGACCGGGTGATCCGCGCGGCAACCATCGGGCGGGTCGGAGCCCTGATATGCCAGGCGAGCGAGGACACCAAGACCTTGTCGGACCACCTGGACACCGTGATAGTCGGTGAGTTCCCGGCATCGCCCCGCGCGGTGCCGGGCCCCTGGATCGGGATCGGATCCAGCGTCGCCGTCATCGAGGCGCCGACATCATGGAGTCAGGCACAGCGCGCGCTGCGCTTTGCGTCCGCCACCGGCTTCGGGCGGCGTGCCATCGCGTACGAGCGGCTCCGCCTGCTGGAAGTGCTGGCGGACATCCCCTCGGCGCGGCTGCGCGAGATCGACGATGTGGCGCGGATCGATCAGATCGCGTCCACGCCCGCCGGTGCCGTCGAGGTCGACACTCTCGAGGCGCTCTGCCAGTTCGGCACGCTGCGCCGTACGGCCGCCGAACTGCATGTGCACCACAGCACCGTCGCCGCCCGTATTCAGCATGTCGAGCAGCTGATGGGGTGGGACCTCGACGATCCGATGGACAGATTCCTGGCCACCTTCGTGCTGATGTTGCGGCGGATATCGCTGTCCACTGCGGAGTTAGCGGGCGGGCAGCCGCCACATGTCGGGCACGTCGCCGATTTTTCTCGACGGCTGTCGGGTGACACCGCAGGTGCGAGCGGACACCATTGACCCATGGCAGTCATCGACACCGAACGGACCTGGGAACTGGTCGAAAAGCGGCTTGCTGCAACGACAAACGAGCGGCACCGGGTGGTGCTGGGCGCCGTGCTGCATCACATGAGGCTGGAGCGCGATGCCGATCTCGACGGACTGATCGACACTCTGAGCGCGAATCCGAACTATCACTTCTGGATGGACGGGCAGGATTTCGGGCCCAAAGGCCGCGACGGCGTGCGCACCTACTACGCGGGACTGGTTCAGGGGCGAATGAGCGTCATGGAATTCGAGATGGATCGGCTTCTCGTCGACGACAATTGCGTTGTCACCGAGGGATTCCTCAAACAGATCTATCCCGGTGCCGTCGCGCAGAGCATGGGCTTCCCGATCGAGGACCCCGGCGCCGACTATTTGTTGGTATTCCGCCAGTTGGTGCTGTGGCCGGTCGACGCCGACGGCTTCATCGAGGGGGAGGACTCGTATCACTCGGGGCCGGTGAGCATCACCAAGCTTGCCCCCGACGAGCTACCGCAGGAGTATCGAGAGCTGACGGGCGCATCATCGGCACTATGACTCGCGAGTCCACTTCTCGGACCGATATCGCTGCCATGCTCCTGGACCGTGTCGGCGACAGACATCTAGGGCTCCGTACCCGCGACCGCGACTGGACATGGGATGAGGTGATCGGTGAGTCCGCCGCACGAGGCGAACTCGCGCGGAAGCTGCGGGCCGAGGGGCCCTTCCACATCGGGATCCTGCTGGAGAACGTTCCCGACTTCATCTTCTGGCTGGGCGGTGCCGCACTGGCCGGCGCCACCATCGTGGGTATCAATCCCACCCGAGGGCCTGTCGAGATGGCCGCCGAGATTCGTCATACCGACTGTCAGCTGATTGTCACCGACACCCGCAATCTCGATCGGTTGCGGGATCTCGAGCTGGGTCTGACGGTGGACCGGTTTCTGGTGATCGACACGCCCGAATACCTGGCGCAGATCGACGAGAATCGCACTGCGGCATCGGTTTCCCATGGAGTAGGTGCGCAATCGCTGCTCCTGCTGCTGTTCACGTCCGGCACCACGGGTGCTTCGAAGGCAGTGAAATGCAGTCAGGGTCGCCTGGCACAGATCGCGCACCTGGCCACCGACAAATTCGGGCATCACCGCGGCGATGTCGACTACTGCTGCATGCCGCTGTTCCACGGGAATGCGTTGATGGCGCTGTGGGCCCCGGCGCTGGCCAATGGCGCTACGGTCTGTTTGATTCCCACCTTTTCGGCGTCACGCTTTCTGCCCGACATCCGGTACTTCGGCGCGACGTTCTTCACCTACGTCGGTAAGGCACTCGGATATCTGTTGGCCACCGCCGAGCAACCCGACGATGCCGAGAACCAGCTGGTGCGCGGATTCGGCACCGAGGCCTCGCCGGAGGATCAGGCCGAGTTCCGGCGACGATTCGGTGCGGAGCTGTTCGAAGGTTATGGATCCAGCGAGGGTGGGAGAGCCGTCGTGCTCGATCCCAACGCGCCGCCCGGCGCGTTGGGGCGCCCGGCGCACGAGGGCGTGGTGATCGTCGACCCGGAGACGCTACGAGATTGTGTTGCAGCAGTTTTCGATGAGCATGGACGTGTGCTCAATGCCGATGACGCGGTCGGCGAGATTGTCGACAAACAGGGGCGGCGCGGGTTCGAGGGCTACTACAAGAACGACGACGCGGATGCCGACCGCATCCGTAACGGGTGGTACTGGACCGGTGACCTCGGCTATCTCGATGCCGCCGGGTTCATCTACTTCGCGGGGCGTCACGGTGACTGGATCCGGGTAGACGGTGAGAACACGTCGGCGCTGACCGTCGAGCGGGTGCTGCGGCGCCACCCGGCCGTGATCGCGGCAGGTGCCTATGCGGTACCCGATCCGCGTTCCGGTGATCAGGTGATGGCATCCATCGAGGTGGCCAATCCGGAGGCGTTCGATGTGGAAGGGTTCACCGAGTACCTCGCGAGGCAGGAAGACCTGGGCAGCAAGGGTATTCCACGTTTCCTGCGGGTGTCGGCGAACCTGCCGGTGACGGGCTCCAACAAGGTGCTCAAGCGCGACCTGCAAGCGCAGCGCTGGCATACCGATGAATCCGTGTTCCGTTGGGAGGGAAGGGGCGCGCCGGTGTATCGGCGGATGAGTGCGGATGACAAAACCGCACTCGATGCTCAATTCACGGCATATGGGCGACAACGGCTGCTGTAGAGCGCAGTATTGACGACAAGTCAGCGAAAGGACAGCCCCCGATGACTGACGAAATGATTCGCGAAATCGACAGCGGCACAGTGATGACCCGGTTTGCCCGGGGGTGGCATTGCCTGGGACTGGCCGAGTTGTTCCATGACGGTGAGCCGCACGGTATCGAGGCGTTCGGCACGAAGTTGGTGGTGTTCGCCGACTCGCACGGCGAGATCAAGGTGCTGGACGGATACTGCCGTCACATGGGCGGCGATTTGTCGCAGGGCACCATCAAGGGCGACAACATCGCGTGCCCATTCCATGACTGGCGTTGGGGCGGCGACGGTAAGTGCGCGCTGGTTCCGTACGCCAAGCGCACCCCGAAACTCGCGCGCACTCGCAGCTGGCCCACTCTTGAGGTGAACGGTCAGCTGCTGGTGTGGCATGACCCGGAGGGGTCTGCTCCACCGCCCGAGCTCAGCCCGCCGGCGATCGACGGCTATGTGGAAGGTAAATGGTCATCATGGCAATGGAACTCGATCCATATCGAGGGATCACATTGCCGCGAGATCGTCGACAACAACGTGGATATGGCGCATTTCTTCTATATCCATCACGCCTATCCGACGTACTTCAAGAACGTCATCGAGGGGCAGACTGCCAGCCAGTTCATGGAGTCCAAACCGCGGCCCGACTTTGTTCCTAACCCCGAAAAGCTTTGGGAAGGAACGGGTGTGCGCTCGGAGGCCACATACTTCGGCCCGGCATACATGATCGACTGGATTCACAACGACCTCGGTCCCGGATTCACCGTCGAAGTGGCGCTTATCAACTGCCACTATCCGGTGACGCACGATTCTTTCGTGCTGCAGTGGGGTGTGGCCATCCAGGAGATGCCCGATCTGCCGCCGGATAACGCGCGTAAGCTCGCCGCCGCGATGGCCAGATCATTCGGCGACGGATTCCTGGAGGATGTCGAGATCTGGAAGAACAAGACGCGCATAGACAATCCGTTACTCACTCAGGAGGACGGTGCCGTCTATCAACACCGGCGCTGGTACGAGCAGTTCTACGTGGATCTGGCAGATGTCACGCCGGACATGACAGAACGCTTCGAGATCGAGGTGGACACCACGCATGCCCACGGGGTGTGGGTGCACGAGGTCGAAGAAAATCTTGCCGAGCGGGCCGCCACGGTGTCGCACTGAGAGCCCTAGGCTGAGCGTGTGACCTCGGACAGACTCACCCTTACCGACAGCCCCGGTGGACAGTGGCGCCGCATCGACATCGTCGAGGAAACCGGATCCACCAACGCCGATCTGGTGGCACGTGCCGCGGCGGGGGAGGACATCGACGGTGTCGTGCTGCTGGCCGAACACCAGACCGCCGGCCGGGGGCGTCACGGCCGCAACTGGGGCGCGCCCGCGCGCACGCAGCTGTCGATGTCGGTGGGCATAGGAGTCGGTGAGGTGCCACCGGACCGGTGGGGATTGGTGCCGCTGCTGGCCGGAGTGGCGATCGTCGATGCGGTCGCCGAGGTGTCGGGCATTCAGGCCGGGCTCAAGTGGCCCAACGACGTGCTGGTGGAGGGGCGCAAGCTGTGCGGGATCCTGGCTGAGGTCGCGACACCGCAGTCGGCCATCGTGCTCGGCCTCGGACTCAACGCCACCTTCACCCAGCACGAGCTGCCGGACCCCAACGCGACGTCTCTGGCGATCCTGGGCTGGGCCAATCCGGATCGCAACGAGCTGGCGCGCGCGGTGCTGCGTGAACTCGCGGGCCGCATCGCGCATTGGCGCAGCGCGAGGGGAGTCGATGAGCAGCTGTTGGAGGATTACCGCGCCCGCAGCGTCACCCTGGGGGCGCGGGTGCGGGCCGAGCTGCCGGGCGAGCGTGAACTGATCGGCGTAGCCGTCGGGCTCGGTAACGATGGACAGCTCCGTATCGAGGCCGCAGACGGCACCGTCACCGCGGTGACGGCGGGCGACATTACGCATCTGCGCCCGCTCAGCGACCAGTAAAGTCGCTGCACGTGGGGTATCCGGAGAACGTACTCGCCGACGACGAGCAGGTGGTGTTGCACCGCCATCCACATTGGAAGCGACTGATCGGCCCGGCCCTGGTGCTGATTCTGTCCACCGGCGTGGCGGCCTTCGTCGCCGCAATGGTCGATAACACCGACTGGCAGCCCACCGCGAAGAACGTGGTGATGATCGCGATCGGTGTTGTCTGGCTGGTGCTGGTCGGCTGGCTGAGTGTGTGGCCATTCTTGAACTGGCTGACCACGCATTTTGTGATCACCGACCGGCGCGTGATGTTCCGTCAGGGATTGTTGAGCCGTTCGGGAATCGATATCCCGTTGGCGCGCGTCAACAGCGTCGAGTTCCGGCACGGCTTGGTGGACAGAATTCTGCGTACCGGCACCCTGATCATCGAGTCGGCGTCACAAGATCCGTTGGAGTTTCACGAGATACCGCGAGTGGAGTACGTCCACTCGCTGCTGTATCACGAGGTCTTTGACACCCTCGGTTCAGAGGAGGGCGACAGCCGCTCCACCGGGCGTGGCCGGGAACGGCCACCCGCCACGTGATGCGCTGAGCCGTACAAGCCACGGCCGACTTCGGTGCCGTGATGCACGGTGGTGCTGTTGGGCAGCCCCGTGGGCGGGTGCAGCGGGGTGACGTTTTCCGAGTCTGCGCCTGATCCGTCGTCGTCCACCTCGGCCGCGACGAAAGCCACCGGAGTCTCGCCGTGGCGCCCGAACTCGTCGGGAAACACCCAACGGCGGAAGGCCCAGAACCGGAACGCCATCTGCAGCAAGTTGCCGATGAGGTATGCGCTGATGAAGTCGGCGATGTTCTCGACCGTCAGGCTGACGTTCGGCACGCGCAGCTCAAAGATGTAACTCGACACCCACAGCGGAAGCATGGCGATCAGCACGCCGATGCCGCTGACCGCGAAGAACAGCAGCGCCTCGTGGTGCCGTTCCCGGCCGCCGCGGTCCCGGAAACTCCATTCCCTGTTGAGGATGTAGGAGGCGATGACGGCGATGATGCCGGAGATGATCTTCGCGGTGAGTGGTTTGGGCTCCAGGATCGTCAGCTTGAGCGCGTAGAAGATGCCGGAGTCGATGATGAACGTGGTGGCTCCGACGATGCCGAACTTGATCAGCTCGTGGTGCCGCTCGGCGACAGGCCGGATGAACCGGGGCAGCCGGGCGATGGTGGCATCGGCGAAAGACACAAATGGCGAGTGTACGGAAGATGGCATGGCAGTGCGAAGCGGTCCGCAGACCTCATGTGGGTACGGGTGTGTACGTGATCACCTGATCTCGGCTGCTGGCGACGGCTGAGACGGACCGTTCCGGCGGGGCCGTGTGGCCAGCATGACAACATATGTCTGTGCCCGAAACTCCCGTCGTCACCATGATCGGTGGTGGTCAGCTGGCCCGGATGACCCATCAGGCATCGATCGCGCTGGGTCAGACACTGCGGGTGCTGGCACATGCCGCCGATGAGCCGGCGGCTCAGGTCACCCCCGATGTCGTATTCGGTTCGCATACCGATCTTGATGATCTGCGCCGCGCGGCGAAGGGGGCCACCGTGCTCACCTTCGACCACGAACACGTCCCCACCGCGTTCCTGGAGACCCTGCAGGGCGAGGGCGTCAATGTGCAGCCACCGCCGTCGGCGCTCATCTACGCGCAGGACAAGACGTTCATGCGACGCAAATTGAAGAGCATCGGGGCTCCGGTGCCCGGATTCGCCGATATCAGGACCGTCGCCGACGTCGAGCGGTTTGCCGCGGAGACCGGCAGCCGGGTGGTGCTGAAGGCGGTGCGGGGCGGATACGACGGCCGCGGCGTGTGGATCACCGACGATCTGGATGAGGCGCGCGCGGTGGCTGCCGAGCAGCTGGCGGCGGGTGTGGATCTGCTTGCCGAGGAACGTGTCGACATGCGCCGTGAGCTGTCGGCGATGGTGGCGCGCTCACCGTTCGGACAGGGTGCCGCCTGGCCTGTGGTGGAAACCGTTCAGCGGGATGGGATTTGCGCCGTGGTCATCGCGCCGGCACCCGAGCTGCCCGAAGAACGGGCGATGGAGGCCGAGCAGCTGGCGCTGCGGATCGCCACCGACCTCGGTGTGACCGGATGCCTGGCGGTGGAACTGTTTGAAACCAATGACGGCCGATTGCTGGTCAATGAGCTGGCGATGCGGCCACACAACTCCGGGCATTGGAGTATGGACGGCGCGCGGACCGGGCAATTCGAGCAGCACCTGCGGGCGGTTCTCGACTACCCGCTCGGCTCCACCGAACCGCTGGCTCCCGTGACCGTCATGGCCAACGTGTTGGGTGCACCTGAGACTCCCGCGATGTCACTCGATGAACGGATGCACCATCTAATGGGCCGCATCCCGGAGGCGAAAGTGCACTTGTACGGCAAGGGCGAGCGTGCGGGCCGCAAGCTCGGGCACGTGAATATCCAAGGCCGCGCGGATGGTTCGCCGAGCGATCCGCAGTATGTGGCCGAGGTGCGTGAGCGTGCCGAGCGTGCCGCGCACTGGCTCTCGCACGCGGTATGGACCGACGGATGGCAAGCGACACACTGATGAGCTTGCGCGAAGAAGCGGAGGCACTGATGAGCTTGCGCGAAGAGGCGAAGGCGCTGATAAGCGACTGCGCGACGATGAGAGGACGCTGAATAGTGAGTGCACGGGTCGGCCTGATCATGGGCAGCGACAGTGACTGGTCGGTGATGTCGGATGCCGCGAATGCTTTGGCAGAGTTCGCAATTCCGTTTGAGGTGGGCGTTGTCTCGGCACACCGCACCCCGGCGCGCATGCTGGAGTACGCACAGACGGCCGCCGACCGGGGCATCCAGGTGATCATCGCCGGGGCAGGCGGGGCCGCGCATCTGCCCGGCATGGTGGCCTCGGCCACCCCGTTGCCGGTTATCGGCGTTCCGGTGCCACTGGCGCGGCTGGATGGTCTGGACTCCCTGCTGTCCATCGTGCAGATGCCCGCGGGTGTGCCCGTCGCGACGGTGTCGATCGGTGGAGCCCGCAACGCCGGGCTGCTGGCCGCGCGCATCCTGGGGGTCTCCGACACGACGCTGCGGGACAAGGTGGTTGCCTTCCAAGCGAGCATGGAAGCAACCGTTTTGGAGAAGGATGAGGCGCTGCGGCGCAGACTATTAGGCGACTAAATTGACCGTGACGTACAGTTAACGGCGACTAACTGTTCGATCCTGGAGGCTGTGATGGCTGGAAACCCGTCGTTTGACCTGTTCAAGCTGGCAGAAGAGCATGACGAGTTGCGTGCGGCGATCCGTGGCCTGGCTGAAAAAGAGATCGCTCCCTACGCCAAGGATGTCGACGAGAAGGCCCGGTTCCCCCAAGAGGCCCTCGATGCGCTGGTCGCCTCGGGCTTCAATGCGGTGCACGTTCCCGAGGAGTACGACGGTCAGGGCGCCGATAGCGTGGCCGCCTGCATCGTCATCGAAGAGGTGGCCCGGGTCTGTGCGTCATCGTCGTTGATCCCCGCCGTCAACAAGCTCGGCACCATGGGGCTGATCCTCAGCGGCTCCGACGAGCTCAAGAAGCAGGTTTTGCCGTCCATCGCCAGCGGCGAGGCAATGGCCTCTTACGCGCTGTCCGAGCGCGAGGCCGGCAGCGACGCGGCCAGCATGCGCACTCGTGCCAAGGCGGACGGCGATGACTGGATCATCAACGGCAGCAAGTGCTGGATCACCAACGGTGGCAAGTCTTCCTGGTACACCGTGATGGCGGTGACCGATCCCGAGAAGAAGGCGCACGGCATCTCGGCCTTCATGGTGCACAAGGACGACGAGGGTTTCACCGTCGGCCCGCTGGAGCACAAGCTGGGTATCAAGGGCTCGCCCACCGCGGAGCTGTACTTCGAGAACTGCCGGATTCCGGGCGACCGGATCATCGGCCAGCCGGGCACCGGTTTCAAGACCGCGCTGGAGACGCTCGATCACACCCGGCCCACCATCGGCGCGCAGGCCCTTGGGATCGCGCAGGGTGCGCTCGACGCCGCGATTGCATACACCAAGGACCGCAAGCAGTTTGGCCGGTCCATCAGTGACTTCCAGGGTGTGCAGTTCATGCTCGCCGATATGGCGATGAAGGTCGAGGCCGCCCGCCTGCTGGTGTACACCGCGGCGGCTCGTGCCGAGCGCGGCGAGAAGAGCCTGGGCTTCATCTCCTCGGCCTCGAAGTGCTTCGCCTCCGATGTGGCCATGGAGGTCACCACCGATGCCGTGCAGCTGTTCGGCGGCGCCGGGTACACCACCGACTTCCCGGTGGAGCGGATGATGCGCGATGCCAAGATCACCCAGATCTACGAGGGCACCAACCAGATTCAGCGCGTGGTGATGACCCGCGCCCTGCTTGGTTCCTAACCCGCGCTAGGAGAGCGTACGGGTGACCTTTTCGGAGGTGACCCGGCGTTCTTGCGCGCCCGGATCCGGATTGGCCACCTGCACCAGGGAGGCTCCGGCGATGAGCACTGCCAGCAGATTCTCGATCAGCTTGTCCGGGCTGCCCCAGGAGCCGGTGCCCAGCACCCGATCCTCAGCCGTGATGCCTTGCGCCGTGGCACTTTCCCGTGCGGCAGCGGCAACGTCCCCGACGTTGCGGCCGTTCAGGGCGGGCCCGGCACCGGCGGGTGAGAACCGGTCGCCGTGTACCCGGACTGCCGTCGAATAGTCGGTCAATCCCAGCGGCAGGTCCGGTACGGGGCGCCCGAACGCGTCAAGCGACAGCACGCACACCTCCTCGGCATCCGGTTCGTCGCCAAGCGTGCAGAATGCCACGTCGGCATTGTCCTCGCCGCCGAGCACCACTTCGGCTCCGGCCCACCAGATTCCAAGCAGTACGCCCGCTGTTTGCCAATGTGCGGGCAGCCGCACCGCGACCATGGACCCGGGTCCGGCACCGAATTCGTCACGCAACATGTTGGCGGTCTTGGCCGCCCAGTTGGCCAGCGTCACCGTCGAGAGTTCGATGCGTTCGCCGGAGGCGTCGTCGTAATAGGTGACCCGGGGGGCTGGGTTGCTCGCATCGCCCAGCAGCAGGGAGGTGAGATCCATCAGTTGACGCAACGCGGGCCGTTGGCCGCCGTGAAAATCGGCGACGGAGGCGGGGGCGGTGCCTCTTCTTCGGTGGAGGAGCCGGTTTCCGAGGCGGCAGGTGTGGTCTCACGGCCAGATCCCGGGCCGTTGTAGTCGTTTGACAGCACCACGCGCACGGTGTGCTCGGCCAGGCCCGGTTTCTGCACTACCTGCAATCCCAACGCCTCGGCCACTGCCTTGGCGCCCACGTCGTCCGACTCCGCGGCCTGAACCTGGCTGTTGCCGGCATGCTCGGCCTCGTTGTTGCCCACCTTGCCTGCGGTGAATCCCTTGCCCACCAACAGTTCCGACACCGCAGCGGCCAGGCCGTTGATCTGGGTCTCATTGACGACGTCGGCGATCGTCTGGTCCTTGGAATAGGTGGCCTCTTCGGTCTTGCCCTGGGCCTGCTGGTCCAGCAGACCGGATACCCAGCTGCGCACCTGATCGGGATCGACCTTCACGACACTTTGGGTGCCATCCTCGGTCCAACCATCCTCACGCAGAATGGGAATGGTCGCGAATGCCACGTTGCCCCCGGACAGCTTCTGTAGCTGCTTGATGAAGTCCATGACGTCCCAGCCCTCACTGAGCACCACGGTGCGCGTGATCGCATCGCGCAGCTTGCCCAGCGTGGAGGGGTTGGTGAGTGTGCCCCCGGAGAGCGCCGAGTGCGCCAGTGACGACATCACCACCTGCTGGCGGACCACACGATCGAGGTCACCGCGCGGCAGATCGTGGCGTTGCCGCACGAAACTCAATGCGTTGGGGCCATCGAGCGTCTGCGGACCGGCGGGAAAGTCGGCTCCCGACATCGGTTCGTACACAGCCTCGTTCAGGCACACGTCGACACCCCCGAGCGCGTTGGTCATCAGCACGAATCCGAGCATGCTGACCTCGGCGTAGCGATCGACGGTGACGCCGGTCAGCTTGGCCACGGTCTGGGTGAGCGCCGAACGCCCGGCGTCGACGGATTCGCGTTCGGCGGCTTCCAGCGTCTCGCCGGATTCGACGCGTTTCTGACGGTCGTTCTCTTTGGCTTCGCCGTAGACGCCGTTGATCTTTCCCTTGCTGCCATCCGGGACGGTGACATAGGAGTCACGGGGGATGGAGATCGCCGTTGCGGATTTTCCGTTGCTGGGGATGCGGATGAGGATGATGGTGTCGGTATTGGTGGCGGTCTCGTCCCCGGCCCTCAGCATGGACAGCTCGTCCTGCGAGAGCGGGTTGCCGTGTGCGTCGCTGCGACTGTCGACGCCCACCATCAGAATATCGATCGCGCCGTCATCGGGCCTTCCGGCATTGCCGAACAGACCAGGCAGATCGAACCGGGCGATGTTCGGATCGATGTTGCCGATCTTTCCCCAGGCGGCGCCGGTGACCACCATGACGGCGACGGCGGCGAGCGTCGCAATACCCCGCCACAGAGGGCGCGGCGTCTCCGTCTGCGACGAGCCGCTCGCGCGAGGAGCGTGAGGGTCGGTCACTGTGATCCGTTTCTTTTCCGGGCCGGGCGTTCGCCGGGCAACGAGTCTCAAGCCTCGTCAAGGCTACGTCGGGGTGGCTCTCATCCCTCGGAAGCGAAGTCGGCGTGCCAGACTCTCGGTGTGCTTGTTATCACCGGAGCGGGCGGTCAGCTCGGCACCCATCTGATTGCCCGTGCCGCGCTTCGCGCCCTCCCTGTCCGCGCCCTGAACTCGGCTGATTGGGATATTACCCGCGACGGCGTGCCCGACGGAGCGGTTGCTGCAGGGGACACCGTGATCAACTGCGCCGCGTACACCGCCGTGGATGCCGCGGAAAGCGACGAGGCCAGGGCGTACGCGGTCAATGCCGAAGGTCCTGCTCGGGTGGCCCAGGCGTGTCGCGAGGTTGGCGCCAGATTGATCCATATCTCCACCGATTACGTGTTCAGCGGTGAGTTCGGTGATGCCGACCCACGCCCGTACCGACCGGGTGACGCCACGGCTCCGGCCGGTGTGTACGCGCGCACCAAGGTCGCCGGAGAACGGGCCGTGCACGATGCCCTACCGACAGCACAGGTGGTGCGCACGGCGTGGGTCTACACCGGCGTCAACGGGGATTTCGTCGGGGTCATGCGGCGATTGGCCGCCGGGGACGGCCCGGTGCGGGTGGTCACCGATCAGACCGGCTCTCCGACCTACGCCGCAGACCTTGCCGAGGCATTGTTGAACCTCGCGGCCTCCGACGTCCGCGAACCGTTGCTGCATGCGGCGGGGGGCGGAGCGGTGAACCGGTTCGACTGGGCGAAGGCCGTGTTCGAGCTGGTCGGGGCGGATACCTCGCGTCTACAGCCCTGCCTGTCCGTCGATTTTCCGAGTGCAGCGCCCCGGCCGGTGTACACGGCACTTGACGGCGATCTGTGGGCCGAGGCAGGTCTGGCACCGCTGCGTCCGTGGCGGGACGCGTTGGCTGAGGCGCTGGCCACACATCAGGGGTAGGTACCCTCAAGCACCGTGCCTGATCCTCATCGCCCGAGTGGCTCGTCGGTGCCGCTCGAGCAGATCGCCGTGGTGACGGTGACGTACTCGCCTGGCGAGCATCTCCATCGCTTCCTCAGAACTCTGCGCCACGCGACCGATCGCCCGCTGCGGTTGATCCTGGCCGATAACGGTTCCACCGACGGAGCGCCCGAAGCGGCCGCCGAGGAGCCCGATGTCGAGCTGCTGCGCACCGGGGGCAATGTCGGCTACGGGAAGGCCGCCAACCTTGGGGTGGCGCAGGTTGATCCCGAAGCCGAATGGATCGTGATCGCGAACCCCGATGTGCAGTGGGGGCCGGGAAGCATCGATGCGCTGCTTGAGGTCGCGCAGCGCTGGCCCGCCGCGGGCGCGCTGGGTCCACTTATTCGTGAGCCCGATGGTTCGGTGTATCCCTCGGCGCGAGTGGTGCCGTCGCTCGCGGGGGGTGCGCTTCACGCGCTGCTGGGATCGGTGTGGCCCACCAATCCGTGGACTGCGGCGTATCGCCAGGACCGGATGGAGCCGTCCGAGCGCATCGTCGGATGGCTCTCGGGATCGTGCCTGCTGCTGCGGCGCAAGGCCTTCGATGCCATCGGCGGATTCGACACGCGCTACTTCATGTACATGGAGGACGTTGATCTCGGAGACCGGCTGGCACGTGCGGGCTGGCAGAACGTGTACGCGCCGAGCTCGGAGGTCGTGCATGCGAAAGGTCATGCCGCCGGGCGTGATCCGGCACGCAGCCTTACCGCGCACCACGACAGCGTCTACATCTACCAATCAGACCGGCATCCACATTGGTGGCAGGCACCGCTGCGTTGGAGCATTCGGGGCGCACTGGCGGCTCGATCTGCGATCGTGGTGCGCTCGGCCATCCGTGCCAATCGGCGCCGGGACAAGCAAGGAGGGTGATATGTCTGACCATGTGAAAGCCGATGCCGTCATCTTGGTGGGAGGGCAGGGCACCCGGCTGCGTCCATTGACGCTCTCGGCGCCCAAGCCGATGCTCCCGATCGCCGGTTTCCCCTTCCTGACGCATGTGTTGTCACGGGTCGCCGCGGCCGGGATCGATCATGTGGTGCTCGGAACGTCCTACAAGGCCGAGGTCTTCGAGTCGGAGTTCGGCGACGGGTCCAAGCTGGGCCTGTCGATCACCTATGTCACCGAAACGGAACCGCTGGGTACCGGTGGAGCCATCCGGAATGTGCTGGACCATCTGCGCCACGACACCGCCCTGGTGTTCAACGGCGATGTGTTGTCCGGCTTGGACTTGAAAGACCTTCTCGCGCAGCATGAGCAGACCCAGGCCGACCTGACATTGCACCTGGTACGGGTCGGCGACCCGCGCGCGTTCGGTTGTGTGCCTACCGATTCCACGGGCCGCGTGACCGCATTCCTGGAGAAGACCGAAGATCCGCCCACCGACCAGATCAACGCCGGGTGTTACGTGTTCCGGCGCGAGCTGATCGAACAGATTCCCTCCGGGCGGCCGGTCTCGGTTGAGCGAGAAGTCTTTCCAGGACTGCTCAGCAGTGGCGCCAAGGTATGCGGATACGTCGACACCAGCTACTGGCGCGATATGGGCACTCCCGAGGACTTCGTGCGCGGCTCTGCGGACCTGGTGCGCGGTATTGCGCCCTCACCAGCGATCCCCGAACATCCGGGTGAGGCGCTGGTGCACGACGGTGCCTCGGTGGCACCGGGTGCGCTGGTGATCGGTGGCACCGTGGTGGGCCGGGGAGCTGAAATCGGGCCCGGGGCACGGCTTGACGGCGCGGTCGTCTTCGACGGTGCCCGCATCGAGGCGGGTGCGGTGGTTGAGCGCTCCATCATCGGGTTCGGTGCCCGCATCGGTCCGCGCGCGCTGGTGCGTGATGGTGTGATCGGGGACGGCGCCGATATCGGTGCGCGGTGCGAGCTGTTGCGCGGCGCTCGGGTGTGGCCCGGAATCACCATTCCCGACGGTGGCATCCGGTACTCCTCGGACGTCTAGGGACTCGGCCGCACATCGGCGTCGGACGGCGCGTACTCGGCAGACGAGCCGAACATGCCTGAGGGGTTGGCGTTCTCGATGATCGTCGACGCCTTCGTGCTCGAGAGCGGATTGTCCAGCGATTCCTGGGTGCCGAAGAACGGCAGCAATATCGGCGTGGTTGCCCCAGAGGCGTACACCATGGTGAAGATCCGCAACACGGGGTGATCGGAAACCAGTTCCTCGATGACGCCGCGGGACGCGAACTGGGTTTCGGTACACAACGCCTTACCCCCCAGGAAGTCGTGGACCAGGGTTGATTCCCTGAGGAAACCGATCACGTCCTCGCCGAGGGCGACCTGTGGGGGATAGCAGGTGCGTGTTTCCTTCACCGATCGGTGGGTGACGGCGATCAGGGTGACCTTGATGACCGCCAACCGGACGGTCCGGGAATCTATATCGATGATGGTGCTGCCCTGGTTCGTCGATCCGGGAGCCAGGAACGCCCCGCCGGCACCGCCGGACGACCCGGCATAGATCAGTCGTGCCTGGGCCGACATCGCCGGAGTTTCGCGATAGTCCCCGAACTGACTCCCGAGTGCGTTCAGGTGCCCGGCCACGTTCTCGGGTGTAGGGGGTTCTGCGGGTGTGCCCTTGGGATAGACGACGACGCGGGTCAGGGTGGCCGGGACGTCGACGCGAAACGATCCACGGTTGTGGTACGTGGTCTTGGCCAGGACGTGGATGATGGGGCCGGTCGAGCCCACCGGCGTCAACTCGGTCTGCACGTCTATCAGCGGAAGCGAACTGTGCGTCATGTACTCGTTCTGAATCCAGAACTGCACCAACCCAATGAGGGGAAACAGTGCGACGACGGCGATGCCGGTTCTCGTCAGGGCGCCCGCCGCGTACCGGCTCAGATACAGCACCCAGCACAGGGCGACGGCACCCAATGCCAGCGCGACTCCCGTGACGCCCCCTATCTGGCTTGCGGGACTACGCAGGTCGAGCAGCCAGACATAGGCGGCAAGACAGATGACGAATACCTGGCTGGCCAGGGGGGTGAGCACCGAACTGTGCCGGTACTTCACAATCACCCCGATCGCCAGCGCGCAGGTGATGCCGATGGCAAGGAGCAGCGCGGTGCCCAGCAGATCCCACGCGTTCTGGGTCAGCGTGGCGTTCTTGGCGGCCAGCCACAACACGATCGTGCCGTCGATGGCGATGCACAACACCAAGAGCGCCCGGACTCGCGGTCGTAAGTCCCCGACGGTGAACGTGTGCGGGGGCTCGTCACCCCCGGGGGATGGCTCGCGGTCGGGCTTGGTGATTCTCGCGCTGCCACCGAAGGGGGTCTCAATCTTGATGTCCATGTGCGTCCCCTCACAGAATCGCCGCTGATGAGGGGACGATACGACGGCTCGTTAGGCCGGACGCGGGTAATGCACTACCTGGCTTTCAGCGCAGTCTGGCGCGGGCCCGCTCGGCCAACACGACCACCGAGGGATCTTCGGCTGGAATCTGGTCGATGGGCCACCAGCGCAGGTCCAGTGATTCGTCGCTGACGGTGATCTGGGCGCCCTCCGGCGCACGCGCCAGGAACTGCAGATCGAGATGGCGAGTCGGCACACCCAGCGAGCATGTGATCGGATGTACATGTATGCCAAGCAGATTCGGCTCAAGAGTGAGGTCCGCTATCCCGGATTCCTCGGTGGCTTCACGCAGCGCGGCGGCCCGGATCGTGGCGTCCTCCTCTTCGCAGTGGCCGCCCAGCTGAAGCCACTTACCCACGCGCGGGTGCAGGGTCAGCAGAGCCTGCGACCCGTCGTGGTTGACCACCAGCGCCGAGGCGGTGATATGGCCTGCGGCGCTGCGGCGACGGCAGGCGTCCGGATTGGCGTCGAGAAAGGCCAGAACGGAGTGCCGCAGGCTGTCCTGCTCGGCATCGGGCGTTTCCCATGCGGAGAGCAGCTCGACGGCGGAAGCTTGCAGACCCGAGATGCGGCTCATCAGAGCTCAACCAGCATCTGGCCGGCAGGAAGGGGAGTGCGGGGTTCCAGTGTCTCCTCGGGGTATCCGTGCGGATATCCGATGGCGATGGCCCCCATCGGTTCCCATGAGGCATCCAGCTCGAGCTGCCTGCGGACGACATCGGCGGCGAAGATGGTGGACCCGATCCAGCAGCTCCCCACGCCCCGCGCCGCCAGCGCCACCAACAGTGCCTGCACCGCCGCGCCCACCGCGACGGTGAACATGGTGTGTTCGGCCGCGTTGCGGCGCTCGTCCGGGTAGTCGTGGACACCGTCGGGGACCAGGAACGGAATCACGATTTCGGGCGCGTCGTAGAGGATCTGTCCGCGGGCCACCCGTTTCTCGACGGATTCCGGGGTGCGTCCGTCTCCGCTGAGATCCACGGCCCATGCCTGTTTCATGGCATCCAGCAGTGCGCGCCGTGTCGCCAGATCCCGTACCCATACGAATCTCACCGGATGGGTGTGATGCGGAGCGGGCGCCGTCAACGCCTCGCCGATGGCTTCGCGTAATAGATCGGAATCTACTGCGATATCAGCGAATTGACGGATAGAGCGGCGCACCAGCACTGCATCGCGGCGCCCCTGCTCCAGCGCTTCCGCGGTGCCGAGCCAGAACAAATCGTCGGGGCCCGAGCGCTGGAGGTCGCGGGCCACGCTGCCGTCGTCGGGCACCGACAGGCCCCGCACCACCGCAACTGGTACATCGGTGAGCTTGCCCTTGACAAGGTCGGCGGCGGCGGCGATCTCGTCGACGATGGCCACCTCTGTCACCTGAAGTTCGTTGCCGTGCTTGTCCTTTGCGCCGGCGTAGCCATACAGGACGGGGATGCCGGAAGAACCGATGGCGGCATCGGTCTGGCCATTGCGCCAGGCCCGTCCCATGGTGTCGGTGATCACCACCGCTACGTTCACGCCCAGCTGTCGCGACAGTGCTGCCCGCACCGCCGCGGCGCTGCCATCGGGGTCGGTGGGGAGCAGTACGAGTTCGGCGGTATCGACATTGGACGCGTCGATTCCGGCGGCGGCCTGCACGATGCCGATGGTGTTCTCGGTGATCAGTGTCTTTCCCTTGCGGGCCAGCACCCGGACCGACTCGGAGTCGATCAGTTTGCGCCGCAAGGTGTCCCGCGCTTCGGGATCGGTAGGCGCCGCGACGATGCGGCCCTCGGCCTTGGAGATGATCTTGCTGGTGATCACGATCACATCGCCGTCCCGGATCCATGGTGCCGCCTCGGCGATGGTCTTGGCGACATCGTCGCCGGGGCGGAATTCCGGCAAGTCCGCAATGGGTAGAATCTCCACCGGAGCCGCCGAACCATGTTCCGGTGCAGGGGAATCCGCAGATGAGGTCATAGGGTAACTCCGGCCAGGTCGAGTCCCGCACGCACCATCGCCGCCGTCGCGTCCGGGTCGGTCATGAGCAGCGGAATCGACCGTACCTGAACTCCCGCAATGTGAGCGGCGTCACCCTCGTCGACCAGCCAGCCGTCCAGGATGCCGGTCTGTGAGCGGGCGCCGAAGTGTTCCCCGACACCTTGTGAGCTCACCTCGACACCGATCACGCGCAAACATTCGTCGGCCATTCCGCGGAGTGGCTTACCGGACACGATTGGCGAGTACCCGATGACCGGAGCGGTGGTTGTGCGGAGCGCCCCGCGAACTCCGCCGACCGCCAGGACGGCCCCGATGCTCACCACCGGATTGGAGGGAGCCAGCAAGACGGCATCTGCCTCGGCGATGGCTTCGGCAACGCCCGGGCCGGCCTTTGCTTCGTCCGTGCCGACGAACGCGAAATTGTGGGTCGGTACCTGTGCTCGGTGCTGCACCCACCACTGTTGGAAGTGGATGGCGCGCTGCTCCCCATCGGCGGGGTCGGTGATCACCACGTGGGTCTCGCAGCGGTCGTCGCTGGCGGGTAACAGGCGGACTCCGGGCTGCCATCGATTGCATAACGCTTCGGTGACCGCTGATAGCGGGTAACCGGCTCGCAGCATTTGACTGCGTATCAGGTGAGTGGCCAGGTCCCTGTCGCCGAGCGAGAACCAGTCGGGCTGGGCGCCGTAGGCCGCCAGTTCCTCCATGGCGTTCCACGTTTCGCCCCGGTGTCCCCAGCCGCGTTCCGGATCCACCCCTCCGCCCAGGGTGTACATGCAGGTGTCCAGGTCAGGGCAGATCCTGACGCCATGCATCCAGGCGTCGTCGCCAATGTTCACGATGGCGTTTATCTGATGCTTGCTGGAGTCCGATCCGAGCAAGCGTTGGACGCCGAGCAGGAAGCGCGCTCCGCCGACGCCGCCGACGAGGACGGTGAGTTTCACGCTGACCGACACTAGTGCGCCGGCAATGATGCGACACGCCACGAGGGCGCCACGCCGATTTTGTCGGTCGTAGATGGTATGAATTTTCGTCCTTCGCTTGACCCCGGCAGCGAACACGTGTGTAATCACACCAGTGTCATTCCTCGGGCTGGGTTTGGAAGTTGCAGGCGCAGACCGGGATTCGATCAGATGTTCGAATGGAATGGCCGGGAAAACGACAATGTGGCACGAAACCGGGCACGACGACTGCAAGTGGGAATGGTGAGGAGGCGGGACGATGCTGTTCGGGCACAATGAATTTGGCGCACACGACGAGCTGAGTTCCGGCGTCGGCACGGGTGCGACGGGCTTGCCGCCCGCACGTCCGCATCTGACGTTGGTGCAGAACGATTTTGATGCGCTGATTGGTGTCGCTGATGATCAGTGGCAAGAGAAGGCGCTGTGCGCACAGACCGATCCCGAGGCGTTCTTCCCTGAGAAGGGCGGGTCGACTCGCGAGGCCAAGCGCATCTGCCAGGGCTGCGAAGTCAAGGACGAGTGCCTTGAATACGCACTGGCCAACGACGAGCGGTTCGGTATTTGGGGCGGGTTGTCCGAGCGTGAGCGCCGCCGCCTGAAGCGGGGCATCATCTAACTCCGCGTTCGATCGGGCGGTTAGTCGCCCTCATCGGTGATGGTCGGGTCGATCACCGATGGTTCCACCCCCAGGTGGGTGGCAACCTGCGCCACCAGCAGATCGTGCAGGAGATCCGACAAATCCCCAGATTTCTTCGCGCGTAATTCGATCGGCTTGCGGAATAGGACAATTCGCGCCCGGGTGGTGTTACCCCGGGTGTCCACGCCGGCGGGAATAAGCCTTGCCAGCGGGATCGGTCCGTCGGCGATCACCTCCGGCGGCCATTGCACCGACTCGGGATCCTTGGGTTGGATGCGCGGAATCTCGTCCACCGCGACATCGAGACCCTCCAGCCGCGACTGCCACGCCCGCTCGATGGGTTCATAGGCCTCCAGCACCGCCATATCGAAGCGCTCGGCGCGTGAGCGCCAGCCGGGAACGGTCGGCGGCAAGAGCGGGCCACGAAAATCGCGCCCCCTTCTGGAGCCCTGCGAGCTCGATCCGCTCGCCGAGCCGCCGCGCCGTCCGTCACGTGCCATACGGGAAATGGTAACGGTGTGACTGCTGTGGCTGACGAATCACAACGAGCCGATCACCCCGGGGTCTCTGCCTGATCACCGGAGGGTCTCAGTGGGTTCACAGCGCGTGTCTGCGGGTCGGAACGTGTTTGCGCACGCTAGCCTCAACGTTTGTGAGAGCCCCCCGTCGCTGCTGTCGACCCGGGTGCCCGAGTTCCGCCGTGGCGACGTTGACGTTCGTCTATGCGGACTCGACGGCCGTGGTTGGGCCGCTGGCCACGTCCAGCGAGCCGCATTCGTGGGATCTGTGCGCGCAGCACGCGAGCCGGATCACCGCGCCCCGTGGCTGGGAGCTGGTCCGGTACAACGGCCCCCTGCCGTCGAATCCCGAGGATGACGACTTGGTTGCCCTGGCCGATGCGGTTCGGGAACCCACCGGAGTGCGGATGGCCGCGGCGGGATTCAGCGAGCCCGCACTCGATATGGGAGGGCCTGCCACCTCGGCTGCTCCCCGGCCCGTGCATCCGGCTCCCGTCGGGCGGCGCCGCGGACATCTGCGGGTTCTGCCGGATCCGGCAGAGTAGTTCTGATCAGGTGCTTTCGGCTTGGCCCGGTGACATTCTGTACCCTCTCGCCGGACGTTCACGTTGGGCACTCGCCGACCACTAGGCTGGCCAGCGACACCTAACGTCCCTCGCTCGACAGATCAATAGGAGTGCTCTCGTCATGGCCCGGTCCGCCGACGCTGTCCACGCAGTCATCAAGGCGTACGACGTTCGTGGCCTCTTGGGCGAGCAGATCGACGAGTCCTTCGTGTTCGACGTGGGTTCTTCGTTCGCGCGACTGGTCAAGGCAGAGCAGGCCGACGCCGGCGCGCCATTGCGGATCGTGGTGGGCCGCGACATGCGCGACTCGTCGCCTCCGCTGGCTCAGGCGTTCACCGAGGGTGTCACCGCTCAGGGCGTCGATGTCGTGCAGATCGGACTGGCATCCACAGATCAGCTGTACTTCGCTTCGGGGCTGTTGGATTGCCCGGGAGCCATGTTCACCGCCAGCCACAACCCGGCCGCGTACAACGGAATCAAGCTGTGCCGCGCCGGTGCCAAGCCGGTGGGCAGGGACACCGGCCTGGCCATCATCAGCGAGGAGCTGATCAACGGGGTGCCCGCGCACGACGGTGCGGCGGGCACGATCACCGAACGTGATGTTCTCGCCGAGTACGGCGAGTTCCTGCGGTCACTGGTTCAGCTGAGCGGGGCACGCCCCCTTCGGGTGGCTGTGGATGCGGGTAACGGTATGGCCGGACACACGACACCGGCGGTGCTGGGTGCGATTCCATCGATTGCGCTCGCGCCGTTGTACTTCGAGTTGGACGGCAACTTCCCCAACCACGAAGCCAACCCGCTCGACCCCGAGAACCTGCGCGATCTGCAGGCCTTCGTGGTGGCCGAGGGTGCTGACATCGGCCTCGCCTTCGATGGCGACGCTGACCGGTGCTTCGTCGTCGATGAGCGCGGACGGGCCGTATCTCCTTCCGCGGTAACCGCTTTGGTGGCGCGTCGAGAGCTGGAGCGGGAAATCGGCGGCACCATCATCCACAATCTGATCACCTCGCGTGCCGTCCCCGAGCTTGTCGTCGAGCACGGCGGAACACCGGTGCGCTCTCGCGTCGGCCACTCGTTCATCAAGGCACTGATGGCTGAGACGGGCGCGATCTTCGGCGGTGAGCATTCCGCGCACTACTACTTCCGGGACTTCTGGGGTGCCGACTCCGGAATGCTGGCGGCACTGCACGTGCTGGCAGCCCTGGGCGAGCAGGACCGGCCGCTCTCAGATCTCATGTCTGATTACGAGCGGTACGCATCCTCCGGCGAGATCAACTTCCGCGTCTCGAATGCCAAGGCATGTATCGACGAGGTGTTGAAGTCGTTTGGCACACAGATAGTTTCGATCGACCATCTCGACGGCGTCACCGTCGACATCGGTACCGGAACGTGGTTCAACCTGCGCACGTCCAACACCGAGCCACTGCTGCGCCTCAACGTCGAGGCTCGCACCGACGAAGATGTGGCGGGTGTGGTCGCGCGCGTCACCGAGTTGGTCGACCGCACCGAGGCCGCGACCTGATGAAGGCAACCATCGATCTGGACGACGCCGAGGCGCTGTTGGCGGCCGACCGCGATGGTTCGCTGCAGGCCGCTTCGATGGCCGGCTCGCAGGTTCGGGCGGTTGGTACAGCCATCGCCGAGGGTGCCCTGGACCCGCTTCACGTGGAGGACCGGTCGCGCGCGCTCGTGTGGGTCGCGGGCCGCGGCACCGCCGCAACGGCGGGAGCGGTTCTGGCTGGGGCGCTGTCGGATACCGCGAGTCTTCCGTTCGTTACCGCCACCCGGGCTCCGGTGTGGGTGGGCCCACTCGATGTCATGGTGGTGGCTGGTGACGATGCCGGTGATCCTGCCCTCACTGCTGCGGTATCGATGGGTACCCGTCGGGGTGCCCGGGTGGTCATCGCCGCACCCGATGAGGGTCCCTTGGCGGATTCCGGTGCTGGCCGGGCGATTTCACTGGCGCCCCGGTTGCGGGTGCCCGACACATTCAGTCTTGCTCACAACCTCGCTGTTGGGGCGGCAGTGCTGGGGGTGCTCGACAGGGCCATCGTGCCCGACGTTATGGCGATCGCCGATGAAGTGGATGGCGAGGTGTCCCGGAACACCGTAGGCCGGGAAATCTTCACCAACGCCGCCAAGGTGATCGCGACGCGATTGACCGGTGGACCCGCGGTGTTCTGCGGGGATCGATCGGTCACCGTGGCGCTCGCGCAACATGCGGCGGCAACGCTGTTGCGGCTGACGCAGCGCACCGCTACCGCGTGCGGCCTTCCGCAAGCGTTGGCCGCGATGCGGGATGCGTTGTCGAGCAGGAGCTCTGGTGAGAGCTCACTGTTCCACGACGAGTTCATCGACGGTCCCCGCGGCGATGGTCCACCGCGGATACTTGCCCTTGCCACCGATAGCGACTTCCAATCGGTTGCGGCGCGGATCGATGGTGTCGATGAAGCGCAGCTGGTCAGCACCACCGATCTTGGTGACGTGGCGGCCCGACCGTCGGAGCTCGCGCAGCTGATGATGCTCGCGACACGACTCGAAATGGCCTCGGTGTACGCCCGGCTCGGCGGGGGGAGATCCGGGCTGTGAATCTGCTCAGGGGGGCGATAAGGACGTACGCCTGGGGCTCGCGGACGGCGATCGCCGAGTTCACCGGACGCCCCACACCGACACCGCATCCGGAAGCCGAACTGTGGCTGGGTGCGCACCCTGCCGATCCGGCCTACCTGGAAACCGGTGGTGGCGCAGAGTCATTACTCGATGTGGTGGCCGCAGATCCGGCAGGGCAGTTGGGTCCGGCGTCGGTGGCTGAGTTCGGCGATCAATTGCCCTTCCTACTCAAGGTGCTGGCGGCGGACGAGCCGCTGTCCCTGCAAGCCCACCCCAGTGCGCGGCAGGCGGCAGACGGATACGCGCGGGAAGAGGCGGCGGGTGTCCCGCTCAACTCCCCGGTGCGCAATTATCGGGACCGCAATCACAAGCCCGAACTGGTTGTGGCGCTGGATCGTTTTGAGGCGCTGGCAGGTTTTCGCGACCCCGGTGACACCGTCGAACTCTTTCGCGCGCTCGATGTCGGCGAGCTGACACCCTATGTGAATCTGTTGGCCGGACAATCCGATGCCGATGGGCTGCGCGCCCTGTTCACCACCTGGATAACCCTTCCGCAGCCCAGCCTGGATCTGTTGGTGCCTGCCGTGCTCGAGGGTGCCGTGCGTTATCTGTCGTCCGGCCACGAGCGTTTCGCTGGTGAGGCGCGCACGCTTCTGGAGTTGGGTGAGCGGTATCCGGCGGACGCCGGAGTACTTGCCTCCTTGTTGTTGAATCGGCTCACGCTGGAACCGGGGGAGGGGATCTACCTGCCCGCCGGAAATCTGCATGCGTACCTGCGTGGTCTGGCCGTCGAGATCATGGCCAATTCCGACAACGTGCTGCGCGGCGGGCTTACTCCCAAACACGTCGATGTACCCGAATTGCTTCGGGTGCTGGATTTTTCACCCGCCGCCGAAAAACACCTGCATGTTGAGACCGTCACCGACGGTGCACAGACTCGGTACCTCACGCCCGCCAGGGAGTTCGCGTTATCGCGATTCGATCTGGTGGACGGCGAACGCGTTCCGGTGGAAGTAAAAGGACCGCGGATAGTGCTGTGCACGCGGGGCAGCGTGCGGTTGGACGGTATGGGGCCGGACCTTGACGTTCATGCCGGACAGTCGGTGTGGATACCGGCCGACGGCGGAGATGTGACGCTAACCGGGCAGTCCGATGCCCGTGTATTCATGGCAACAGTTGACGCGGACGCGTGACCGTCCGGCAGGACGGTGCGAGCGGGAACAGAAGGAGAGTCGATGTCGGCAGGCGGCAGTAAGAGGGCGATCATCGCGGCGCTGGCGGCGAACGCGGGTATCGCGGCGGCCAAGTTCGTCGGGTTCCTGATCACCGGGAGTTCGTCGATGCTCGCCGAGTCCGTGCACTCGGTGGCGGACACCTCTAACCAGGGGCTGCTGCTCTACGGCCAGCGCGCCGCAAGTAAGGAAGCAGATCGACTGCACCCGTTCGGATATGGACGTAGCCGATTCTTCTACTCTTTTGTGGTCGCGCTGGTGCTGTTCACGCTCGGCTCGGTCTTCGCCCTCTATGAGGGCTATCACAAGATCCACGCTCCCGAGCATCTGCAGTCGCCCATTGTCGCGATTGTGATCCTGGTGTTGGCCATAGGTTTGGAGGGCTACAGCTTCCGCACCGCCTTCGTGGAATCCAAACCGCTGAAGGGCAAAGCCAGCTGGTGGCAGTTCATCCGAAACTCCCGTAACCCGGAGCTTCCCGTCGTGCTGCTCGAAGACACCGGTGCTCTGCTGGGGCTGGCCTTCGCGCTGTTCGGCGTCGGCATGACGATTCTCACGGGCGACCCCGTGTGGGATGGGATCGGCACCATGGCGATCGGTGTGCTGCTGGGTGTCATCGCGATCGTTTTGATGGTCGAGATGAAGAGCCTGCTGATCGGTGAAGGTGCGACCGCAACACAGGAGCGCGCGATCCTGGATGCGCTGACCGGCACCGATCACGTCGAGCGGGTAATCCATTGCCGTACTCAGTATCTGGGTCCCGAGGAGCTTCTGGTCGCGGCCAAGATCGCGATCGCGCCCGATGCGGATCTGCCGTTGGTTGCCGCCACGATCGATGCCGCAGAGCGGCGGGTGCGCGAGGCGGTGCCGATCGCGCAGGTGATCTATCTCGAGCCCGATCTGGATCGTTCGGCCGTCAATTCTTAGCCGGCCGGTGTGATCAACAGTGGTGAGCACGGGGGTTGTGCAAGACTGCCGTAATGCCAGGTAGCGGATTGTGGCGAACCAAGTCTGTCGAACAGTCGATCGCGGATACCGACGAGCCGGAAACGAAGCTCCGTAGGGACCTAACGTGGTGGGATCTCACCGTTTTCGGGGTCTCTGTGGTCATCGGAGCCGGTATCTTCACCGTCACGGCATCGACGGCCGCCAATGTCACCGGTCCGGCGATATCGCTGTCCTTCATCATGGCTGCGATCGGGTGTGGCCTGGCCGCGATGTGCTACGCCGAGTTTGCATCGACCATTCCGGTTGCAGGCAGCGCCTATACGTTCTCCTATGCGACATTCGGTGAGTTCGCGGCCTGGATCCTGGGATGGGATCTCATCTTGGAGTTCTCGGTTGGTGCGGCCACCGTCGCGAAGGGCTGGTCGAGCTATCTGAGCACGGTATTTGGGTTATCTAGTGGCACAGTGCATCTCGGGTCGCTCAAGATCGACTGGGGCGCGCTGCTCATTGTCTCGGTGTTGACGGTGCTGCTGGCCGTCGGCACCAAGCTGTCTTCACGGGTGTCCCTCGTCATCACGACCGTCAAGGTCCTGGTGGTGCTGCTGGTGATCATCGTCGGCGCGTTCTTCATCAAGGCGGCCAACTACACACCGTTCGTTCCACCGGCGGAGGCGGGAAGTTCCAGCAGGACCGGTTTGGATCAGTCTCTGTTTTCGTTCATCGCCGGCGGCTCCGGAAGCCAGTACGGCTGGTTCGGGGTGCTGGCGGGCGCCTCGATCGTGTTCTTCGCGTTCATCGGGTTCGATGTCGTCGCCACCACCGCGGAGGAAACGCGGAACCCGCAAAAGGATGTGCCGCGCGGCATCATCGCCTCGCTCGTCATCGTCACCGTTCTGTACGTCGCGGTCACGGTGGTGCTCTCGGGCATGGTTAAATACAGCGACCTGCGGGCGGCCGATTCGCACCCGAATCTGTCCACGGCATTTCACCTCAACGGTGTCGACTGGGCGGCCAAGGTCATCGCCATCGGCGCGCTGGCCGGCCTGACCACGGTGGTGATGGTGCTGATGCTCGGACAGATCCGCGTCATCTTCGCGATGTGCCGTGATGGACTGCTGCCCCGCGAACTCGCCCGGACGGGATCGCATGGCACACCCATACGCATCACCCTCATCGTGGGCTTTCTTGTCGCGATAGCGGCGTCTCTCACCCCGATAGAGGGGCTGGAAGAGATCGTCAACGTCGGGACATTGTTCGCCTTTGTGCTGGTGTCGGCCGGCGTCATCGTGCTGCGGCGCTCCCGGCCCGACTTGCCCCGGAGCTTCCGCACACCGGGTGTGCCGTGGCTGCCCGTGGTCGCGATCCTGGCGTGCGGGTGGTTGATGCTCAATCTCGCCGTCCGCACCTGGATGTTCGCACTGGCCTGGATGGTCATCGGCGTGATCGTCTACTTCGCTTATAGCCGCAGGCACTCGGTGCTGGGGTTGCGGGTAGCCGTCGAGAAGTAGCGCGCTCCCTATCTCTCCGTAGGTCCCTTGTGGGTGACGCACACCACCAGGCTCTTTACAAAACCTATTCATTTGTCTAGACAAGCGACGAATCATGTCCTATCGTCAAATCTGTTCGGTGACGTACCTCACGCAGATTTAGACCGAGGAGATAGTGACGATGACGTCAAACCTTGATGCAGCCCATGACCTGCCAGTCCGGTGGCGCGACCGCAAGCGCCACATGTGGCTGTACGGGATGATCCCGCCCACCGCGATCTTCATTGCGACGGCGCTGGTTTATGCGATGAACCAGCTCGGATGGCAGCAGTTCTCGCCGTTCTTCTTCTGGATCGGCCCACTGCTGGTGTACGTGATCCTGCCGCTGCTGGATCTGCGGTTCGGTGCCGACGGCGAGAACGCACCCGATGAGGTGATGGAGGCGCTGGAGAACGACAAGTACTACCGCTATTGCACGTACATCTTCATTCCCTTCCAGTACGCGAGCTTCTTCCTGGGGGCCTACTACTTCACCGCCACCGATCTGAGCTGGATCGGGTTCGACAACGGCATCAGCTGGATCTCCAAGCTGGGTATCGCCTTGTCGATTGGTGTGCTCGGCGGCGTCGGCATCAACACGGCCCACGAGATGGGGCACAAGAAAGACGAGCTGGAGCGCTGGCTCTCGAAGATCACACTGGCGCAGACGTTCTACGGCCACTTCTATATCGAGCACAACCGCGGACACCATGTGCGCGTCGCGACACCTGAGGATCCGGCCAGCTCGCGATTCGGCGAGACGTTCTGGGGCTTCTGGCCGCGCAGCGTCTGGGGCAGCCTGAAGTCTTCGTGGAATCTTGAGGCCACCCGCATGAAGCGGTTGAACCGCTTCGTGCTGCACCCCAGCAACGATGTGGTGAACGCCTGGCTGATGACGGTGGTGTTGTTCGGGGTCACCATCGCCATCTTCGGCACCGCGGTCATCCCGTACCTGATCATTCAGGCCATCTACGGCTTCACCTTCCTGGAGACGGTGAACTACCTGGAGCACTACGGGCTGCTGCGGCAGAAGGTCGCCGGCGGGCGGTACGAGCGCTGCACCCCCAAGCACAGCTGGAACTCCGATCACCTGGTGACCAACATCTTCCTGTACCACCTGCAGCGGCACAGCGATCACCACGCCAACCCCACCCGGCGCTATCAGACTCTGCGCAGCATGGACGGTGCTCCGAACCTGCCCAGTGGCTACGCCACGATGCTGACGCTGGCCTACTTCCCGCCGCTGTGGCGCAAGGTGATGGATCAGCGGGTGCTGGATCACTACGACGGTGACATCACCAAGGTCAACATCCAGCCCAGTAAGCGCGCCAAGATTCTGGCCAAGTACGGCGTAACCGAACAGGCGGCCTGACATGTCCCAGTACCGTTGCCCCATATGTCAGTACGTGTACGACGAGAGCATGGGCGCTCCTCGCGAGGGGTTCCCGGCCGGGACGGCGTGGTCGGAGGTTCCCGACGACTGGTGCTGCCCCGACTGCGGAGTGCGCGAGAAGGTGGATTTTGAAGCCCTGCAAGGAGCGGAATCATGAGCGACGACGACTACAAGTTGTTCGAATGCATGCAGTGCGGATTTCAGTACGACGAGGCGCTGGGCTGGCCGGAGGACGGTATCGAGCCGGGCACTCGCTGGGATGACATCCCCGAGGATTGGAGCTGCCCGGACTGCGGGGCCGCCAAGGCCGACTTCGTGATGGTGGAGATCGCGCGGCCATGACATTGACCGAGTACACCGCGCCTGCCAGGCTCCACGGTGTGACGCCACGAGTGCCGTATGCCGAGGCCGCGCGGGCGCTGCTTCGCGAATCGGTGCTTGATGCGCTCGGAGACCTTCTGCGTCATCAGGATTGGTCGGCAGTGACCATGTCGGCGGTCGCCCGCCGGGCAGGAGTCAGCCGTCAGACGCTGTACAACGAATTCGGTTCGCGGCAGGGGCTGGCTCAGGGATACGCCCTGCGGCTGGCCTTGCGTCTGGCCGACTCCGTCAACGACGCGATCTACGCCAACGTCGGTGATATCCATGGCGCGTTGCACCAGGGATTCGCGGCCTTCTTCGCCGAGAGTGCCGCAGACCCCATGGTCATCTCGTTGTTGACAGGGGAGGCCAAGCCCGAACTCATGCGCCTCGTGACGGTCGACAGCGCGTTGATCGTGCTGCCGGCGTCGGCGCGGCTCACCGAGTCGTTTGCGAACAGCTGGGTGGCCGCCAGTGAGGAAGACGCGTCCATCCTCGCGAGGTCGATTGTGCGGCTGGCGATTAGTTACGTGTCGATGCCGCCGGAATCGGATCATGATGTGGCGCTCGATATGGCGCGCCTGCTGTCCCCGTTCGTGGAGGCCAACGCGCTCACCGGCAAGGCCCCCACAAGCGGGACGGGCCCCCAGTGACCTGCGCATCCATAAATCTCGCTACCTGATCTAACTATCCGTTGCTTACACGCGCTAACCTGGTGACGGACCCGTGTGTGTCAGTTGGATTGACATGCAGGAATTATTCAAGCGACGCGATTGAGGTGGCGATGACCGAGCTGGTGGCCGACGTACGCAACGGCATTGATTACAAGGTGGCCGATCTTTCCGAGGCCGAGTTCGGCCGCAAGGAGATCCGTCTCGCCGAGCATGAGATGCCCGGCCTCATGGCGCTGCGTCGCGAATACGCGGATGTATTGCCGCTCAAGGGCGCTCGCATTTCGGGCTCGCTGCACATGACGATCCAGACTGCGGTGCTGATCGAGACGTTGACGGCCCTGGGTGCCGAGGTGCGCTGGGCTTCTTGCAACATCTTCTCCACCCAGGACCATGCGGCGGCGGCGATCGTCGTCGGCCCGCACGGCACCCCGGAGGAGCCTCAGGGCACCCCGGTCTTCGCCTGGAAGGGCGAGACGCTGGAGGAGTACTGGTGGGCCGCCGAGCAGATGCTCACCTGGCCGAACGAGCCGGCCAACATGATCCTCGACGACGGCGGCGACGCCACCATGCTGGTGCTGCGCGGCGCGCAGTTCGAGCAGGCCGGCGTGGTGCCCCCGGCGGACGACAATGACTCGGCCGAGTACAAGGTCTTCCTGAACCTGCTGCGTGAGCGGTTCGAAACCGATAAGGACAAGTGGACCAAGATCGCCGAGTCGGTCCAGGGTGTCACCGAGGAGACCACCACCGGCGTGCTGCGCCTGTACCAGTTCGCCGCTGCCGGCGAGCTGGCGTTCCCGGCCATCAACGTCAACGACTCGGTGACCAAGAGCAAGTTCGACAACAAGTACGGCACCCGGCACTCGCTGGTCGACGGCATCAACCGCGGCACCGACGTGCTCATCGGTGGCAAGAAGGTGCTGATCTGTGGCTACGGCGACGTCGGCAAGGGCTGCGCCGAGTCCCTCGCGGGGCAAGGCGCTCGTGTGCAGGTCACCGAGATCGACCCGATCAACGCGCTGCAGGCGCTCATGGACGGGTTCGATGTCGTCACCGTCGAGCAGGCCATCGGCAATGCCGACATCGTGGTAACCGCGACCGGTAACTACGACATCATCCTGCTGGACCACATGAAGGCCATGAAGGACCAGGCGATCCTGGGCAACATCGGCCACTTCGACAACGAGATCGACATGGCGGCCCTCGAGAAGTCCGGCGCCACGCGGCTCAACATCAAGCCTCAGGTCGACCTGTGGACCTTCGGGGACTCGGGCAAGTCGATCATCGTGCTGTCCGAGGGGCGTCTACTCAACCTGGGTAACGCCACCGGACACCCGTCGTTCGTGATGAGCAACAGCTTCTCCAACCAGGTGATCGCGCAGATCGAGCTGTGGACCAAGAACGACGAGTACGACAACGAGGTCTACCGATTGGCCAAGCACCTGGACGAGAAGGTGGCGCGCATTCACGTCGAGGCTCTCGGCGGCACGCTGACCAAGCTCACCAAGGATCAGGCCGAGTACATCGGCGTCGACGTGGAAGGCCCGTACAAGCCGGAGCACTACCGCTACTGATCGCCGCTCATCCGCGTAGAGGCCCCTTGCACTCCGGTGCCGGGGGCCTTTGCGTAGGCTGACCAGCCGTGGGCCAGCTGATTGCGATCGAGGGTGTCGACGGCGCGGGCAAGCGCACGCTTACCGCCGCGCTGACGAAGCGCTGCGGATTGCAGGGGTTATCCGTTGCGACGCTGGATTTTCCGCGCTACGGACGCTCGGTGCATGCCGATCTCGCCGCGGAGTCGCTCAAGGGCGGGCACGGCGATGTGGTGTCCTCCGCGTACGCGATGGGACTGCTGTTCGCCCTCGACCGCCGCAGTGCGCTCGGTGAGATAGCCGAGCTGATCGCCGCGAACGATCTGGTGATACTGGATCGCTGGGTTGCGTCCAACGCTGCCTATGGCGTGGCGCGGCTGCATCAGGACGGCGGCGGCGACATGGCGCGCTGGGTCTATGAGCTTGAGTACCAACGCTTTGGCCTGCCGCATCCCGACCGGCAGGTGTTCTTGAACGTTTCCCCGGAGCTTGCTCAGCAGCGGGCGCGGCACCGCGAGCAGCAGGAGAGCGCGCGCACCCGCGATACCTATGAGCGTGATGCGGATCTGCAGTCGCGGGTCTCCGCGGCGTATGCCGATTTGGCGCAACGGAATTGGGGTGGCCCATGGGTGGTCACCGACGGCGCCGACCCGGATGCATTGGCCGAGAGGCTCCTGCGCCGAGTGTGAAGATTCGGCGGGTATTTCGCCGAATTACCGCCGTGGCTTCACACTCGACGGGTTTCACCGTAGAGGCTCACCATTCACTGGCTTCGGCCTCTTCCTCGCGGTCGACATGCCAGCGCACCGAGGAGACGGCGGGTTCCATGGATAACCGGCTCACCGCGGACTCCAGCAGCGAGTCGTTGCGCTCTTCGGCGCTCAGCTTCGCCACCACGCGCACATGCTTGCCGTCTTCGACGTCATAGGACCGCACTGATTGCAGCGCGAATTCGGGCCTGCTGACGGCCTGCACGGTGAGTGCGCGGATGTGCGCCTCGGTTTCGTCGGTGGTGGTGACCTCGAACAGGTACGCGGCCGGCCGGGCTTCGCGGCCGATGGCAGGCTGGCGATCCAGCAGATGTCCGAGCGGCCGCAACAGCACGTTGGCCAGCACGATGGCGGCGGTGCCGACTATCGCGACGTCGTACATCCCGCCGCCGGCCAGTGCCCCCACGGCGGCGGTGGCCCACATGGTGGCGGCGGTGTTCAGTCCGGTGATGGTTGCGCCCTGCTTCATGATCACGCCGGCGCCGAGGAAACCGATGCCCGAAACAATCTGTGCTGCAACGCGAGTCGGGTCGGCGCCGGGGCCGTGGAAGCTGTAGCCGCCCATGATGACGAAGAGTGTCGCACCCAGGCACACCAGCGCGTTGGTGCGCAGGCCGGCATTTTTGGCGCGCCACTGCCGTTCGATCCCGATGACGCAACCCAGGCCAAATCCCAGGGCTACGCGGATGATGACATCCCAATGACTCATGATGGGTCCTGTTCTCTTGCAGTGGCTTCGAGGTGCACACAACGGTGTGGTGCAACAAGAGCGCCTTCGAGCGCGACCCTGATGTGCGTTAGAAGGCGCTGTGGATACTCGGAGGTTGACTATCGGACATAGTCGCGTCACCTCCTAAGCGTGTGCGCAAAGCGCGCATGAACCACTGCTGAACAAAGCGCCATCATTAAACACCCGTCTGCGGTGACCGGCAAGGCGTCCGCGTGCTTCGTGGATATCCACGCCACATTGGGGGCGGGACGGCAGGATTGGTGCGTGTTCTTCGATCTGAGTGTGCGAGATTTCCTGGACCGCGCGGAGCTGGTGTATCCCGACCGCGTCGGGGTTGTCGACGAGCCGGTGCAACCGGCGCCCTCCTGGGGAGCGGTGACCTACCGGCAGCTTGCCGAGCGGGCGCGCGGGCAGGCCGCGGCACTCGACGGTCTGGGTATCGGACCGGGGGAGCGGGTCGCGATTGTCTCGCAGAACAGTGCGCGACTGCTCACCTCGTTCTTCGGGGTTTCCGGGTGGGGACGCATCCTGGTACCCGTCAACTTTCGGTTGGCTCCCGCTGAGATCGAGTACATCGTCGAGCACTCACGGGCTTCGGTACTGATAGTGGACCCGGAGGTGCGTGGGTTGCTCGACACCGTGCGCGCCACCCATAACTTCGTGCTGGGAGAGGATGACGCCGCGATATTCGGTGAAATCGGTACACCGCAGCGCGCCGATCCGAGACCCTGGTCGTGCACCGAATCAGACACCGCCACTTTGAATTACACCTCAGGAACCACGAGCCGGCCCAAAGGTGTGCAACTCACTCATCGCAACATCTGGATCAACGCAGTCGTTTTCGGGTTGCATGCCACCCTGCGTGACGACGATGTGCTGCTGCACACGTTGCCGATGTTCCACTGCAACGGGTGGGGGTGGCCGTATGCGGCGACCGGAATGGGTGGCCGGCACATCGTGCTGCGCAAGGTCGACGGTGACGAGATCTTGCGGCGTATCGCAGAGCATGGAGTCACCGTGATGTGCGCGGCGCCAACGGTCGTCGATTCTGTGCTGGACGCGGCGGCCCGTTGGCAGGGGCCCATCCCCGGCCGGGACCGGGTTCGGATAATCGTCGCGGGTGCGCCGCCCCCGACGCGCACCATCGAGCGCGTGCGTGCCGAACTCGGCTGGGAGTTCATCCAGATATACGGGCTCACCGAGACTGCACCGCTGATTACGATGAATCGCTTTCGGTCCGAGTGGGCAGATCTCGACGACCACCAGCAGGCTCGCATGCTGGGTCGCGCGGGAGCCCCGGCGATAGGTGTGCGGGTATCAATCGCCGAGGACGGTGAGGTACTCACTCAGTCGAACACGAATCTTGATGGCTACTGGGATCAGCCGGAGGCGACCACGGAAGCGTTGGCGGGCAATTGGTTTCATACCGGTGATCGCGGATCGATGTCCGACGGGTACCTGAGCATCTCGGACCGCAAGAAGGACATCATCATTACCGGCGGCGAGAACGTGTCGTCCATCGAAGTGGAAGACGCGCTGATATCTCATCCAGGGGTCCGTGAGGCTGCCGTCGTCGGAGTGCCCGACGACAAGTGGGGCGAACTGGTTACCGCTGTCGTGGTGATCTCGGTGACAGGTCCGGGGACAGATCCGCCGACCGGGCCGGATCTCATCGCGCACTGCCGGGAGCATCTGGCCGGATACAAGTGCCCCAAACGCGTCGAGTTCGTCGATTCCTTACCCAGAACCGCGACCGGGAAGATTCAGAAGTTCAGGATCCGCGAGCAGCTCGCGTGAGACTAGTTCGCAACTCGCCCCTTTGGTACCCCGGTTTTGTCACGATCTAGTGACACGATGGGCTCTATGAGGCAAAGGATCCTTGTTGTCGACGATGACGCGTCATTGGCAGAGATGCTCACCATCGTGTTGCGCGGGGAGGGCTTCGAGACGGCGGTGGTGAGCGACGGTACCCAGGCGCTCACCGCAGTCCGCGAGCTGCGTCCCGATCTAGTTCTGTTGGATCTCATGCTGCCCGGGATGAATGGCATCGACGTATGCCGGGTGCTGCGTTCCGATTCCGGTGTGCCGATCGTCATGCTGACCGCCAAGACCGACACCGTTGATGTGGTGCTCGGCCTGGAGTCGGGTGCCGACGACTACATCATGAAGCCGTTCAAGCCCAAGGAGCTCGTCGCACGTATTCGTGCCCGGTTGCGGCGCAACGACGACGAACCCGCCGAGCTGCTGAACATCGCGGGCATCGACATCGATGTTCCCGCGCACAAGGTGACGCGCGAGGGCGAGCAGATCTCCCTGACCCCGCTGGAGTTCGACCTGCTGGTGGCGCTGGCACGCAAACCGCGCCAGGTGTTTACTCGTGATGTGCTGCTCGAACAGGTGTGGGGCTACCGTCACCCGGCCGATACCCGGCTGGTGAATGTCCACGTGCAGCGGCTGCGGGCGAAGGTCGAGAAGGATCCCGAGAATCCGACCGTGGTGTTGACCGTTCGAGGAGTGGGATATAAGGCCGGACCCCCGTGATCTTCGGCTCGAAGCGGCGCATTCAGCGGCGATCGGCACCACTGGTACGCGGACTGAAGACGCTGAGTCGAGCGGTCGGGTTCACCTGGCGCCGTTCCCTGCAGGTGCGGGTGGTGGTGTCGAATTTGGCGCTGTCCTCCCTGGTCATCCTGATTCTGGGATTCGTGCTCACCAGCCAGGTGACCGGTCGCATTCTGGAGTCGAAGATTCGGGTCGCGACTGAAGAGATGGAACGCGCTCGCGTCATCGTCAGCGATGACGTCGGTGGCGAGGAGACGCGGTCGCTGCAGAGCAGCCTGGAGCTGGCCCGTAACCAGCTGCTGAACGGCAGCAAGGGATCCGAAGGCGGTGGCGCCGGAGCGTTCGACGCGGTCCTGCTGGTGCCCGGGGACGGTCCCCGCGAGGCGACGTCGGCTGGCCCCGCCACTCAGATCCCCGGCCCGCTGCGCGAATTCGTCAAGGCCGGTCAGGTCAGTTACCAGTATTCGACAGTCCACACCGAGAGCTTCTCCGGGAAAGCTCTGGTCATCGGCTCGCCGACCACGTCGAAAGTCACCGCGCTCGAGCTGTACCTGGTCTTCCCGCTGTCGAACGAGGAAAGCACGATTTCGCTGGTGCGCGGCACCATCGTCACCGGCGGTGTGGTGCTGCTGGTGCTGCTGGCGGCCGCCGCGCTGCTGGTCGCGCGCCAGGTGGTGTTGCCGGTGCGGTCGGCCTCGCGCATTGCCGAGCGATTCGCCGAAGGACATCTGTCCGAACGCATGCCGGTGCGCGGTGTCGACGACATGGCACGGCTCGCGGTGTCTTTCAACGACATGGCCGAAAGCCTCTCGCGGGAGATCACCCAGCTGGAAGAGTTCGGAAACCTGCAGCGCCGCTTCACCTCTGACGTCAGCCACGAACTGCGTACACCGTTGACCACGGTGCGCATGGCGGCCGATCTCATCTACGACAACCGTGAGGAGCTCGACCCGGCGCTGCAGCGTTCCGCCGAACTGATGGTCAACGAGCTCGACCGGTTCGAGACGCTGCTGAGTGACCTGCTGGAAATCTCGCGGCACGACGCCGGTGTGGCCGAGCTCGCCGTGGAGCAGGTGGATCTGCGCGACACCGTCAAGACCGTGGTGGCTTCGGTCAAGCACCTGGCGGACGAGCTGGACACCGAAGTAGAGCTCGACATGCCCGACAGCGAGATCATCGCCGAGGTGGATCCCCGTCGGGTGGAGCGGATTTTGCGCAACCTTGTCGCCAACGCGATCGACCACAGCGAGCACAAGCCCGTCACCATCCGGATGGCCGCCGATATCGACAGCGTCGCCGTCACCGTGCGCGATCGCGGAGTTGGACTGCGTCCCGGTGAGGAAAAGCTGGTGTTCAACCGATTCTGGCGTGCCGACCCATCGCGCAAGCGTCACTCGGGCGGCACCGGGCTGGGGTTGGCGATCAGCGTCGAGGACGCCCGGTTGCATCAGGGTCGCCTGGAGGCGTGGGGAGAACCGGGCAACGGGGCGCTTTTCCGATTGACGGTGCCGTTGGTTCGTGGGCATAAAGTGACCACGAGCCCGCTTCCGTTGAACCCGACCAGCCGTCCGAGCGCTGGTGCGCGCCGGCCGGTTTCGCGGGGAACTCAGCCAGGGGAACGGGGCATCCAGCCGGGGGAGCAGGAGACCACACCAATGCGTACCTCGGGTGCCAAGGCCGACAACGTGCGGGAGTCGTCCTGATGCGCCGCCGGGTGGCCGCGGTACTGACCGCGGTGGCGCTCGGTATCACCGGCTGTGCCGGAGTGCCGACCTCGTCCTCGCCACAGGCCATCGGCACGGTGCAACGGCCATTACCGCCAGGGATGCCGGCACCCACCCCGGGGATGGAACCCGAGACGGTGCTGCGCGAATTCTTGAAGGCGACCGCGGACCCCTCGAACAGGCACCGTGCGGCGCGCCAGTTCCTCACCGAATCCAGTTCGCGGACGTGGGATGACGCGGGCGATGCGGTGCTGATCGAGTCGCCGTCATTCGCCGACCAGCGCGGCGTCGATCGATGGACGATCAATGTGCGCGCCAACAAGTTGGGCACGCTGTCCGACATCGGGGTCTTCGAGATGCACCAGGGTGATGTTCAGGATCCCCAGTTCACGCTGGTGAAGGCCAATGGCGAATGGCGGATCGATTCGTTGCCCAATGGCGTGTTCCTTGACTGGGGGCAGTTTCAGTCCACCTATCGCCGGTACACGGTGTACTTCGCCGACCCGGCGGGTCGTACGGTCGTGCCCGATCCGCGCTATGTGGCGGTCAACGATCCCGATCTGCTGGCCACCGAGCTCGTGTACAAGCTGCTGTCCGGCCCGCGCCCGGAACTGGTTGGGGCGGTGCGCAACCACCTGAGCGGTCTGCGGTTGCGCGGCCCGCTGACCCGCGTCGACGGCAGCAGGGTGGACGTGGGGCGCGGATACGGCGGCGTGCGCGTGGAGCTGGAAGGCAACCTCACGCCCGATCAGCGGACCCGCCAGTTCCTTGCCGCGCAGGTGATTTGGACGCTCTCGCGGGCCGGTATCGCCGGGCCGTACGTCTTGCAGGTCAACGGTGCTCCTCTCGACGAGCAGTTCGCGGAAGGCTGGAGCACCCAGAACGTCGCCTCGACCGACCCCGGCGCATCGGAGGGTGCGGGGGTGGGCCTCTACGGATTGTTGAACGGGTCCATGGTGACGGTCGACCGTGATGCCGCGGCGCCCGTGCGCGGATCGTTTGGCCAAGTGGGAAACCAGGTTTCGGCTGCGCTCTCACGCAGCGGGCGTCAGATTGCCTCGGTTATCCGGGTGCAGGGCGGAGATGATCCGCAGATGTCGCTCTGGGTGGGTGCCAACGGCGCCAACGGCAGCGAGGCGGTCGGCGGTAAGACGCTGACCCGCCCGACCTGGGCGCTCGACGATGCAGTGTGGACGGTGATCGACGGCGGCCGAGTGGTCCGGATAATCCAGGAAGCCACCACGTCGATGGTGGCGGTGTTGCCCGTCGAATCATCCGCGGTGGCGGAGAAGTACAAGGGCCCCATCAGCGAATTGGCTCTATCCCGCGATGGCACGCGCGCCGCGATGATCATCGATGGCCAGGTGATCCTGGCGACGGTGATACAGACCGACAGCGGCGACTACGCCCTGGCCCATCCGCGCCGGTTGGGCTACGGACTCGGGAACTCCGCGGTGTCGCTGGCCTGGCGCACCGGCGACGACATTGCGGTGGCGCGCAACGACGGTTCACATCCGGTGGCGAACGTGAACCTCGACGGAGTGAACTCGGATCTGAACGACCAGAATCTCCTGACACCGGTCTCGACGATCGCTGCCTCGCCGGCGGCGATCTACCTCGCCGATGCGCGGGGCGTGCTGCAGCTGACGGGACTAGGCACTCCCGAAGTGCGATGGATCGAGGTACGTCCGCTCATGCTGCCGCAAGCGATTCCGGTGCTGACGGGCTAGTTGTCGGGGATCATCTCCGTGGCGAGCAGCGCCTCGGGAATTCCGAAAGCATCCACCAGGGTGCTCAGATGCGGGCGCAGCTCCTCGCACAGTTGATTGACACCGCGCCTGATGGCCTTCGCTCGTTCGGTCGAGACATGCCGGTGCATCAGGAACCAGGACAGGTCCGCCTCGAGTGTGCTGTAGACAAACAGATCGCACAGCTTCTCCAGCAGTTCCTGCGCCGACTTGCTGTCGCAGCTGTCGATCGCCTCGATGAAGGCTTCCAGCACCACCCGCTCGGTGTGGGCCGAGCCCACCTTGAGGATGTGGTCCTGTGCGGAGTTGAAGACCTCGAAGGGGTCCTCATCATCGGATTGGGCGCGCTGCATCCGGGTGGCGGCAGTGCGCAGCAGGTGATCTTCGCGATTGCGCAGCAGCCGCAGCTGGGTGCCCCTGTTGCTCAAATCGGATTCCTCGACGTCCTCGTCGGAAGAGTCCAGGATGGTCTGGATGACCTGCCGGGCCGCAGAGCGTTCCAGGATCACGTCGCGGGCCATGCCTGCGATAAACCGGGTCCAGCCCACAGCATTGAGACCACGCACATCCTCGGCGTAGGCCGACAGGAGTTCCTTGGCCACCAGCTGGGTGAGCACGGTGTTATCGCCTTCGAAGGTGGTGAACACGTCGATATCGCGGCGCAGAATGGTGAGCTGGTTTGCATCGAGGTAACCGGCCCCGCCACACGCCTCGCGGCACACGGTGATGGTGTTCTGGGCGTGCCAGCTGGTCATCGCCTTCAAACCCGCTGCGGCACTTTCCAGCTGGCGCTGCCGGTCCGCGTCCACCTCGTCGGCGGTCTGCACCTCGTGCAGTTCCTCGGTGAGCTCGTTCTGCGCGAACGCCAGTGCGTACGACCGGGCGATCAGGGGCAATAGCTTGCGCTGATGCACCAGATAGTCGGCGATGATCACCTCGTCGTCGCTGTCCGGTGTGTCAAACTGCTTGCGTACCAGGGCATATCGCGAGGCGATGGTCAGCGCCTTGCGCGCCGCCGCACCGGAGGTGGCGGCGACGCTGACTCGTCCGCGGATGAGTGTGCCCAGCATGGTGAAGAATCGCTTGTTCTCATTCTCGATGGGCGAGGTGTAGGAGCCGTCGGCGCCGACGTCCGCATATTTGTTGAGCAGGTTGGCGCGAGGCACCCGCACGTTGTCGAACACAATGCGCCCGTTGTCGACCCCGGCGAGGCCGCCCTTGTATCCGCAGTCGCTGGTGGTGATGCCGGGTAGATCATTGCCCGCCTCATCCCGGATGGGTACCACGAAGCAATGCACTCCCCGGCCGGATGCCTCCTCGCCGGGCCCGCCGGTGACGAGCTGAGCGAAAACCGCTGCCACAGTAGCGTGCTCCGCAGCGCCGCCAATGTAGTCCTTACGTGCCAGCGAGCCCTCCGAGTTCAGAACGAAGTCACCGGTCTGGCTGTCGTAGGTGGCGACGGTCTGCAGGGCCTGAACATTGGAACCATGGCCGGTCTCGGTCATGCCGAAACATCCGAGTACGTCCAGATTGATCAGCGGGACCACGTATTGCTTGTGATGGGTTGCGGTGCCGAGGTTTTCGATGGCACCGCCGAACAAGCCCCATTGCACGCCGGCCTTGACCATGAGGGACAGATCGGCATAGCCGAGCATCTCGATGCCGACGATCGCGGCTCCGACGTCGCCGGTGCCGCCGTGTTCCTTGCGGAACCCCGCGTGTGGCAAGCCATGTGGAACCAGCTCGCGCATGATGCGCAGCGATCGCGTCCGCGCCTCCTCGAGTGTCAGTGAGGGGTCGGGTAGCAGATCGGCGCGGTTCAGGTACTCACGAGCGGCATCACGTATCGGGCCGAATCGGCCGTCGAGCGCAAAGCGCAGATTCGAGGTGAGGACTTCGGGATCGGCAGGTGCTGTCCGGGTCTCCATATGCCCGAGCCTAGTCAGGTCGATCCGTCGGCTTGGCGTTCTAGGGCAAACCATTTGCTTATACCGACCAGTGGTCTAACATACCAACCAGTGGTCTATTAAGGCTGTGTGAAAGGAGATCGGGACATGAGTACTGCGTCCACCACGGTCGATCCGGCCCTGCGTACCCGCGCATTTGCGCGGGTCATCGGCCCCTTTGTCGCGACGGTCACCGCCATCATCGCTGTGCGCGCGGCAGATCTGCGCTTCCTGGGCGACAGCTTTTTCACAGAGCCGATGTGGTCGTGGCTGTTCGGTGCCCTGCTGCTGTTTTGTGGGCTGATGATCATCGCCTTCCATCAGTTTTGGCGAGGACTCGCGCCGGTGATCATCTCGTTGTTCGGATGGTTCCTGGCCCTGCGCGGATTCGTTCTGCTGGCGGTTCCTCAGCTGATGCAGAAGGGAGTCGACGCCTCGGTGCCCGCAGTCGGCCCGGTCCGTTTCTTCTTCCTGCTTCTGACGGTTGTCGGCGTGTACCTGACCTACGTCGGCTGGATCAGGAAGCGCTGACGTATGCCGCGTGTGGTGAAGCATCCAGAGGTGCGCCGGGCCGAGTTGCTCGATCTGGCGATGACTCTGTTCCTGGAACGCGGCTACGAGAAGGTGAGCCTCAACGATCTCATCGCCACCTCCGGCATGTCGAAAGGTGCTTTCTACCATTACTTTTCTTCGAAAGAGGCCCTGGTGGCCACGCTGGCGGAGCGTAGCGCCGACCAGGCCTTCGAGGTGCTGAGTCCGGTGTTCACCGAGCCGGGCATGGGGGCGTTGGAGCGGCTGAACGCCGGACTGCGCGCTAGCTACGAGGTCAAAATGGCGCTTGGTGCACCGGAGAGCATCGCGGCGATGGTGTCGATGTTCAGCCCAGAGAATCAGCCGCTGCTGCGCCGGATCTCGGCGATCTGGGAGGACAAGTTCCGTCCCGTGCTTACCGAGCTGATCACTCACGGAGTCGCCGAGGGGGTGTTCCAGACATTCGATCCCGAGGGCGTCGGCGACATGATTCAGGGCTTCGCAGCCAACATGGGCTCTACCGTGCAGAGGATCGTGGCCGCGCCGGATGCCCAGGCGCGCGCGGAGGCTATCGATGCGGCGGTCCAGCGTCAACGGCTCTACGGCATCGCCACCGACCGCATTCTCGGGCTACCCGACGGGACGGTCGACGTGCTGGACCGCCGTCAGATCGAGAGGCTGGTCGCGGCACTCTAGGCCGGGGTGAGTGCTATCCGGTCAGTCTGTCGGACCCCGCGGGCACAGTGACCCCATGCTTGATCTGGTGCTGCCACTGACCTGTGGCGGATGTGGGGCACCCGCCACCCGGTGGTGTTCGGCGTGTGCGTGTGCGTTCACCGCCGAGCCCGTGGTGGTCACGCCGCGGGTCGATCCGGGTGTGCCCGTTCTTTCGCTCGGGCGGTACGCGGGCGCTCGTCGGCAGGCGATTGTGACGATGAAGGAGCGCGGTCGCCGCGATCTCACCGCTCCGCTGGGTGCGGCATTGGCACGCGGGGTGGCGCAGCTGCTGTGCTGGCACCTCGTCGAGCAGCCGGTGACATTGGTTCCCGCTCCCACTCGATGGACGTCGGAACGCGGGCGAGGCGGTGATCCGGTGACCGCCGTGGCCGCGGTCGCTACCCGGATTCCGGGTGTGCGCCTTGCGTCCCTGCTGCGCATGAGGGTGGGGGCGCGTGATTCGGTCGGACTGTCCATTTCGGCCCGGCAGCGCAATGTGTCCGGACGCGTCGCGCTGCGCCGGGCCCGGACACCGGATACGGAATTGGTGCTGGTGGACGATGTCGTGACCACCGGCGCCACCGCTACCGAATCGGTCAGAGTGTTGAAATCGGCGGGATTTCGAGTCGCCGCCGTGCTCACGCTGACGTACTCCTAAAGATCGTATGACGATCTCGAAACGACTCTGACGAATCGGTGGCAAGGCGAGTGAACACGGACTACCGTCGGGGCCAACAAGCTATGAACGTTCCGCGCTTGGGCGGTCGAACCGCCTACCGACACGGGCGCCTGCGTCCGGTTTGGCGGAGGAGGTGGTCACCAACCCCAACGCCGGCGGGCTGCCGTCTCAGCGTTTCAGGCGACTCCGGCGTACTTCAAACATCAAACATGCGCGTCGCCAACATCTTTAGTCCCTAGCGGAAGGGTTGAGCGCAAGCGCACTCTCAGTACCGGAGGTATGAGTTGTCAAGCACATCAAAGGCATCCGTTGCACTCGAGGACGGGGAGCGGACAGCCCAGGCCGATATCGTGGTCAAGGGCCGAAACGTGGAAATCCCCGATCACTTTCGAATCTTTGTGAACGACAAACTGTCCCGTCTGGAACGTTACGACAAAACCGTTTACCTCTTTGATGTAGAACTCGAACACGAACGCAACCGGCGCCAGAAAAAGAGCTGTCAGCGCGTGGAGATCACCGCGCGGGGCCGGGGGCCAGTCGTCCGGGGCGAGGCATGTGCCGACACGTTCCACAGCGCCCTTGAAGCGGCCGCCGCCAAGCTGGAAAGCCGGTTGCGGCGAGGCCGTGACCGCCGCAAGGTTCACTACGGAGACAAGACGCCGGTATCGCTTGCCGAGGCCACCAAGGTTCTGCCCGCCGATGCCTTCACGCCACCCGCCGAGCTCAATGGCGCACACAGTCACAACGGAGCCGAGGTCGATGACGGTCACGGTCCGGGACAGATTGTGCGGACCAAAGATCACCCGGCCAAACCGATGACGGTCGACGACGCGCTCTACGAGATGGAATTGGTCGGCCATGACTTCTTCCTCTTCCACGATGAGTCCTCGGGCCGCCCGTCGGTGGTGTACCGCAGGCACGCGTACGACTACGGCCTGATACGCCTCGGGGAGTAGTAGGGCGCGCGGTTCACTCGCGCACAGGGCCCCCGCACCAGATCTGGTGTGGGGCCCTGTTACGTCGCATACTTCGGTGGTGAGTACCGCTCGCCGAAATCTCTGTGCTCTGTACGGCGTGATAGCACTGATCGCCTTGGTTGCCACCTGGTGGCACAACGTTGCGTACATCTCATCCGGGGGGAAGCTGGTCGACGTCGTGACCAGTGCGTATGCAAATCACGTCGCTGGCTCACTGACCAACGACTTGATGCTGCTCACGATCGCCGCCCTCGTCCTTATGGTTGTCGAGACCCGACGGTTGGGTATCAAACACATCTGGGTGTATATCGCGCTCTGCTTCCTTATCGCGATCAGCGTCGCGTTCCCGTTGTTCCTCATCGCCCGCGAGCGGCGCCTGGCGGCGCTGGCGGATGGCGCGACCGGCACCCAACAGTGACTGCTCGGGGAAGCTGGTGCGGGCGACGCCTACGATGGGACTCGCTGAAGTCTGACTAGTCCTAACGAGTACAGGGGTTATTGACGTGCTGTCGAAGTTGCTGCGCCTTGGTGAAGGTCGCATGGTCAAGCGTCTCAAGGGCGTGGCCGATTACGTCAACACCCTGTCCGACGACGTCGAGAAGCTCTCCGATGCCGAACTGCAGGCCAAGACCGGCGAGTTCAAGGCTCGCCTGGAAAAGGGGGAGACCCTCGACGACCTGATGCCCGAGGCATTCGCGGTCGCGCGCGAGGCGTCCTGGCGCGTGCTGAGCCAACGGCACTTTGATGTGCAGGTCATGGGTGGTGCCGCGCTGCACGCCGGAAACATCGCCGAGATGAAGACTGGTGAAGGCAAGACCCTCACCTGTGTGCTGCCCGCGTACCTGAACGCGCTGGCCGGTAAGGGCACGCACGTCGTGACCGTCAACGACTACCTGGCTAAACGTGACTCGGAGTGGATGGGCCGCGTGCACCGCTTCCTGGGGCTGGAGGTGGGCGTGATCCTGTCTCAGATGACGCCGCCGGAACGCCGCGAGGCCTACAACGCCGACATCACCTACGGCACCAACAACGAGTTCGGCTTCGACTACCTGCGCGACAATATGACCCACTCGCTCGACGAGCTGGTGCAGCGCGGACACGCCTTCGCCATCGTCGACGAGGTCGACTCGATCCTCATCGACGAAGCCCGCACCCCGCTGATCATCTCGGGTCCTGCAGACGGCGCCTCCAACTGGTACACCGAGTTCGCGCGGATCGTGCCGCTGATGGACAAGGACACCCACTACGAAGTGGACATCCGCAAGCGCACCATCGGTGTGCACGAGCTGGGTGTGGAATTCGTCGAGGACCAACTGGGCATCGACAACCTGTATGAGGCCGCCAACTCGCCGTTGGTGAGCTACCTCAACAACGCCATCAAGGCCAAGGAACTGTTCAACCGGGACAAGGACTACATCGTCCGCGACGGCGAGGTGCTGATCGTCGACGAGTTCACCGGTCGCGTGCTGCTGGGCCGGCGTTACAACGAGGGCATGCACCAGGCCATCGAGGCCAAGGAGCGAGTGGAGATCAAGGCCGAGAACCAGACGCTGGCCACGATCACCCTGCAGAATTACTTCCGCCTCTACGACAAGCTCGCCGGCATGACCGGTACCGCGCAGACCGAGGCGGCCGAGCTGCACGAGATCTACAAGCTCGGTGTGGTGTCGATCCCCACGAACCGGCCGATGGTCCGCAAGGACCAATCCGACCTCATCTACAAGACCGAGGAAGCCAAGTACATCGCCGTCGTCGACGATGTGGTGGAACGGTACGAGGCCGGCCAGCCCGTCCTGATCGGTACCACGAGTGTTGAGCGCTCCGAGTATCTTTCACGGCAGTTCACCAAGCGTCGGATTCCGCACAACGTCCTCAACGCCAAGTACCACGAGCAGGAAGCCCGCATCATCGCCGAGGCTGGGCGCCGTGGAGCCATCACGGTGGCCACCAACATGGCCGGTCGCGGCACCGACATCGTGCTGGGTGGTAACCCGGACTTCTTGGCGGATACGCATCTTCGCGAACAGGGCCTGGACCCGGTGGAGACCCCGGACGAGTACCAGGACGCCTGGGACGCGACGTTGCAGAAGTTCAAGGACGCCGCCGAGACCGAGGCCAAGGAGGTGCAGGAGGCCGGCGGCCTGTACGTGCTGGGTACCGAGCGTCACGAGTCACGGCGTATCGACAACCAGCTGCGCGGACGTTCCGGACGTCAGGGCGATCCGGGCGAGTCCCGCTTCTACCTCTCGCTGGGTGATGAATTGATGCGGCGCTTCAATGGTGCTGCGCTGGAAACGATTCTGACGCGCATGAACGTTCCCGATGATGTGCCGATCGAAGCCAAGATGGTGACCAGCGCCATCAAGAGTGCGCAGACCCAGGTCGAGCAACAGAACTTCGAGGTCCGCAAGAACGTCCTCAAGTACGACGAGGTGATGAACCAGCAGCGCAAGGTCATCTATGCCGAGCGTCGCCGCATCCTGGAGGGTGAGGATCTGCAGCCGCAGATCGAGGAGATGATCACCGACACCATCGCCGCCTACGTCGACGGCGCCACGGCCGACGGTTATCACGAGGACTGGGACTTCGAAGCGCTGTGGACCGCGCTCAAGACGCTGTACCCGGTGAGCATCAAGCCCGAGGAACTCATCGCGTCCGATACGTATGGGGAAGCCGACGAGTTGAGCCCCGCGGACCTCAAAGCGGCGTTGCTCGATGACGCCAAAAAGGCTTACAAGGCAAGGGAAGCCGAGATCGACGGGCTGGCCGGCGAGGGATCGATGCGTCAGCTGGAGCGCAACATCTTGCTCAGCGTGATCGACCGCAAGTGGCGTGAGCATCTCTACGAGATGGATTACCTCAAGGAGGGCATCGGCCTGCGGGCGATGGCGCAGCGTGATCCGCTGGTGGAGTACCAGCGTGAGGGCTACGACATGTTCACCGCCATGCTCGACGGCCTCAAGGAGGAGTCGGTTGGCTTCCTGTTCAACATCAACGTCGAGGTCCAACAGCCGGCCGACGGAACGGTCGCTCCGCAGCCGGCGCCGGAAGGGCTAGCCGAGTTCGCTTCCGCCGCAGCGCAAGCAGCGCAAGGGGAGTTGCGTGCCAAGGGGCTTGATGAGTCGACGCCAGAGCTGACGTACTCGGGTCCTGCAGAAGACGGCTCGGCGCAATCCCGGCACGAAGGCGGCGGCGCCTCGGCCTCGGGCGGCGGCACGCGGCGCGAGCGCCGGGAAGCGGCGCGCAACGCGGGACGCACCTCTAAGCCGACGAAGTCGCGCCGCAAGCGGTAGCGGCCGTCGGCGTCAGCCGAGCTGCAACGCAACCACCAGCCAGCTGCCCCGTACGGACTGGATGCGGCCGGCGAACGCCCTGACGCGTCCGCCGCGCTCGAACGTCCCGAAGATCTCTGCGGCGTCGTCCGCGCAGCGGCGCACCCGAATCTTGGACAACCGGGCAGCGGCGGTGACCGGGGTCCGCGAGGAACGTGCCATCACCGCGGACAGTGGCCCGTCACTCAGCAGCGGGCGCAGCTGGATAACCGGACGGCGCCGGTCCATGACTTCCAGCACACGGCGCATTGCGGCATCGGCGAACGCAACCGCCTGGGGCGGCGGAGACTGTTCGCGCAGATGTGTTTGACGCTCGATACCCGCTGGCCGAGTCCGTGATTGGTGCAACCTCGCCGGACGTGGCATCTGACAGGCCGGCGGCAGGCTGGCCAGCACCGGGGCCGGTTCGTAGTCGGCCACCCGAGTTACATAGCGATGAGACATTTTCCCCCTCCAGTGAAATGAGCCCCCTCATTTGCTCTGCTGGAGAGATGCAGATTGTTGCGATCATGATCGCACAGCCGGTGGTCAGGGCGCCAGGGTACGGTGAGCAAGACGTTCGGCACAGCGGCGCCGTTGGGTACAAGTGGTGAGTTTGAGGGGAAGGCGGCGCGGATTGTGGTGACCCGGTTGTCCGCGCTCGACGCATCGTTCTACTCCCGCGAGGACAGCTCTACCCCGATGCATGTCGGCTCGTTGGCGATCATCCGCAAGCCCCGCGGCGGCTTCACGTATGAGGAGCTTCTCGCGCTGGTGGAGAGCCGATTGCCGCAAGTTCCGCGCTATCGGCAGAAGGTCAAGGAGATCGGGTTCGGGCTGGCCCGGCCGGTCTGGCTCGACGATGTCGATTTCGATGTCACCTACCACATCCGGCGCTCGGCACTGCCGTCGCCGGGAAGCGATGGTCAGTTACAAGACCTGGTGGCGCGCTTGACATCTCGCCCACTGGATCGATCGCGGCCGTTGTGGGAGATGTACCTGGTGGAGGGGTTGTCCAAAAACCGCCTGGCCATCTACACCAAGACACACCAGGCCCTGGTGGATGGCCAATCCGCACTGGAACTCGGGCAGGTCATGTTCGACCGGACGGCCCGCACGCCGGACTTCGGGGAGGACATCTGGGTTCCCGGACATGAACCGAGTACGAACGAGCTGATCGCCGGCGCGGTTTCGGAATGGTTGGCGCGTCCCGGTGCCCGTCTGGAGGCGGTGCGCACCGCGGTCGCCGATGCCGCATCACTGACGGGCGAGATCGGTGAGCTGGGGGAGCGGATGGTCAAGGTGGTGCGCACCGCGGCTCGCGGTACCGCACCGCGCGGCCCGCTCAACCAGCGCGTGTCACGCAGCAGACGGTTCAGCGTGGTGACCACCAAACTGGCCGACTATCGGCGGGTGCGCGCAAAGTACGATTGCGATGTCAACGATGTGGTCTTGGCGGTAATCGCTGGGGCGCTGCGTAATTGGCTGATGAGCAGGGGGGAGCCGGTCACCACCGCCTCCACGATTCGCGCGATAGTGCCGATGTCGGTGTACCGGGACGGGGATCTGGATGTCCTCGCCGAGGGGGCCGCCACCACCGAGGTGTCGCCATTTCTCGTAGATCTCCCGGTCGGGGAGGGCAACGCCGTGGTGCGGTTGTCTCAGATCGCGCATGCCACCGAATCACACTCTGCCGCATTCAGTTTGGTGGACGTGCCGAACATGGCCGCGCTCTCGGGATTCGTGCCGCCGACCCTGCATGCACTGGCGGCCCGGGTCGCGACCACCCTGCCCAATCGGTTGTTCAATCTGTTGGTCACGAATGTTCCTGGGCCGCAAGCGCCGATGTACCTCGGCGGTGCGCGCTTGGCGGAGATCTACCCGGTACCTCCGTTGTTGCGCAATCAGGTGTTGTCGATCGGGCTGACTTCTTACAACGGCGTTGTGTACTACGGGATCAATGCTGATCGCGACGCGATGCCCGATGCCGACATGCTCCCGGTGTTGATCACCGAGGCGCTCGATGAACTGCTGGAGGCGGCGCAGTAATGCAGGTTTATATCCCGGTGACGCTCGCGATGCTGCGTGAACTGGTGGCCGATGGCGAGCTCTGGCCGGTGAACGGCACTGCTTTCGCGGTGACACCGGCGCTGCGTGAGGCCTACTCCGCAGGTGATGAGGAGGAGCTGTCCGAGGTGGCGATGCGTGAGGCGGCGATGGCCTCGCTGCGGCTGCTGGCCAACCATGATGGCGAGGATCAATTGCCGGCGCGGCGGGCGGTGCTGGTGGCCGACGCCGACGATGCCAAGCTGCGTCCCGACCTGGACGACGCGGTGGTGCGGCTGGCGGGCGCGGTACCGATGTCCGCGGTGGTGGCCGCGCACGTAGACCTGGCGCAGGCCGAGTCCGATGTGGTGCGCGCGGCCGAGGTGATCGACGCCGCAGATCTGGGCGATGAGGATGCCGAGCTGGTGGTCGGGGACGCTCAAGACCACGATCTAGCCTGGTACGCCACTCAAGAACTACCGTTCCTGCTCGACCTGCTGTAGGCGGCATGACGTGGCCGATTGGCCTGTTTCCGGCCAGTAACCTACGGTAGCGTAGGTTACGCCTGGCTGGGCATCTCCTTCATCACCGGAAGGTCATTGGCTGTGAAATTGTCTTCCTGGCTCGACGCGTCCGCCTCGGGTGCGCCCAAGTCGCGCCATGCCGCGGTAAACGTCTTGCGTGGCTTGGCTTCTCGCATCACCACCCCGCTGCTGCCGGACGACTATCTGAGTCTGGCCAATCCGCTGTGGTCGGCCCGGGAACTGCGCGGCCGCGTGGTCAGCGTGCACAAGGAGACGAGCGATTCGGCGACCCTGGAGATCAAGCCAGGCTGGGGCTTCCACTTCGACTATCACCCGGGTCAATACGTCGGGATCGGCGTGCTGATCGACGGACGGTGGCGTTGGCGTTCGTACTCGCTGACATCGGCGCCCGTGCACGCCGGTGGTTCGGGGCGCACCATCACCATCACCGTCAAGGCGATGCCCGAGGGATTTCTCTCGACACACCTGGTCAACGGCCTCGAGCCTGGCACGATCGTGCGACTGGCGGCCCCTCAGGGGAACTTCGTGCTGGACGACCCCGCGCCACCGGCGATCTTGTTCCTCACCGCGGGTAGCGGCATCACCCCGATCATGTCGATGCTGCGTACGTTGGTACGCCGGTCGGCGGCGGCTGAGTTACCCCTGCCGGATGTAGTGCACCTGCACTCGGCGCCCACCGAGGGCGATGTGATGTTCGCCGGTGAGCTTGCCGCGTTCTCCGAGGCGCACCCGTCGTACCACTACCGTCTGCGGACGACGAGAACACAGGGACGTCTGGACCTTTCAACACTGGCCTCGGAGGTGCCGGACTGGGCGCAGCGCCAGACGTGGGCCTGCGGTCCGGAAGGCATGCTCGACGACGCGCAGCGGGTATGGGCCGACGCCGATCTTGCCGATCTGTTGCACCTGGAGCGATTCGCGGTGTCGCGGGCCGCGCCGCACGGGCAGGGTGGTCTGGTCACCTTCGCGCGCAGCGGTAAGCAGCGCGCGGCCGACGCGGCGACCTCGCTGATGGAGGCCGGGGAGGAAGCCGGGGTTCAGATGCCCTTCGGGTGCCGCATGGGGATCTGTCAGACCTGTGTGGTGTCACTGCTGGAAGGGCACGCGCGCGACCTGCGAAATGGTGCCGAGCACGAGCCGGGATCGCGCATTCAGACCTGCGTTTCCGCAGCCTCGGGGGATTGCGTACTCGACGTATGAGGTTAACGGTCTAGTAACCTACGGTGCCGTAGGTTACGCTATCGTAGGCACGAACCGGCGAAGGGAGCTCACGGATGGCGATTTCGGATATCCAGGAATTCGCGCACCTCACCGAGGCTGATGTTGAGGCCCTCGGCAATGAGCTGGACGCGATCCGTCGGGATGTCGAGGAATCGCTCGGAGCCGCCGATGCACGGTATATCCGTCGCACCATCGCCGCCCAGCGTGCCCTGGAACTGAGTGGGCGTGTGCTGCTGGCCGCGAGCAAGAAGCGGTCTGCCTGGTGGGCTGGAGCGGTGACGCTCGGGGTGGCCAAGATCGTCGAGAACATGGAGATCGGCCACAACGTCATGCACGGCCAGTGGGATTGGATGAACGATCCCGAGATCCACTCCTCCAGCTGGGAGTGGGACATGGTGGACCCGGCCTCGCACTGGAAGCAGACCCACAACTACATCCACCACAAGTACACCAATGTGCTGGGCATGGATGACGATGTGGGCTACGGTCTGCTGCGCATCACCCGCGACAAGAAGTGGACACCGTTCAACCTGGGCAACCTCGTCTACAACACGCTGTTGATGCTCCTCTTCGAATGGGGTGTTGGCACACAGCATTTGGAGCTCGGCAAGGTAGCCCAGGGGCGCGCCGACAAGGCGGAGTTCCGCGCCAAGCGTGATGAGGCGCTGGCCAAGATGGGCAAGCAGGTCGCCAAGGACTATGTGGCCTTTCCGGCGCTGAGCGCGCTCTCGCCCGCAGGAAGCTATCGCAAGACGGTGACCGCCAACCTGTTGGCTAACGTGATCCGCAACATCTGGTCCAACGCGGTCATCTTCTGCGGCCACTTCCCGGACGGTGCCGAGAAGTTCACCAAACAAGACCTGGAGAACGAGACACAGGGCCAGTGGTACCTGCGACAGATGTTGGGCAGCGCCAACTTTGACGCCGGTCCGGCGATGGCTTTCATGAGTGGCAACCTGTGCCACCAGATCGAGCACCATCTGTTCCCGGATCTGCCGAGCAACCGGCTCTCCGCGGTGGCGGTACGAGTGCGCGAGCTGTGCGACAAGTATGACCTGCCGTACACCTCCGGGCCGTTCCTGCTGCAGTACGGCAAGGCCTGGCGCACCATCGCCAAGCTGTCACTGCCGGACAAGTACCTGAAGTACACCGCGGACAATGCGCCGGAAACACGCAGCGTCAAGATGTTCGACGAGCTGGAGCCGCGCGAGCGGCGCGGTCTGAAGTCGGCGTTCGCGGCGGTACGTGAACGCAGAAGGGTGCGTCGCGGCGCCAACGCCTGACGAGAAAACCTAAAAGCCCCCGAACGTGCAATGCGTCGGGGGCTTTTAGGTTTGGTGGTGGCCGGGAACTACCCCAGGCCGGATACGGACAGCCACATGGTGGCCCAGGCGGCGACGCCGCAGGCGAAAATGGCTGCCACATTGGCGATTCTACGAACGTAGCTCGTCATCTCTTAACCCCTGACCCTAGTTGGCTGTTTCCTTCGCAGCCACTGATGGAAACGCTAATCGCCATGTGCTGTTCGCGCGATCCGAGAAGGCCCCCGCAACCAAGAGTTAGGCCGTTGTTAACACAGAAAGCAGCTGTCGCACCGCGATCACTCGTTTCGCGGACGCGCCGGTGAGCTCGTCGAGGACGCACTCGGGGTCTGCGGGTGGGCCAAGATGCTGGCAGCCGCGCGGGCAGTCCTCGATGGCCTCGGACAGGTCGCTGAATGCGGCGAACACGTCTGCGGGCTTGATGTGGGCCAAACCGAACGACCTGATGCCGGGGGTATCGATGACCCAGCCCGACGGCTGCAGCGGCAAGGCCACCGATTGGGTGGATGTGTGCCGGCCCTTGCCGACGCCGGTCACCTCACCCGTCGCGCGATCGGCTTTGGGCACAAGCCGATTGACTAAAGTTGACTTACCCACCCCGGAGTGGCCGAGTAGCGCGGTGAGGCGGCCGGTCAGCACATCCATGATGGGCTCCAGGGGCGCGTCGCGTCCCGCGACGATGACCTGAATATCGAGATCTGCGAACTGTGCTGCGAACGAATCTGGATCTGTGAGATCGGTTTTGGTGAGAGCCAGGATGGGAATGAGGCCCCCCGCGTACGCCGCGATGAGCGCACGCTCCACCAGTCCGGTGCGCGGCGGGGGATCGGCTACCGCCACCACGATGAGCAACTGATCGGCGTTGGCCACAAAGACCCGTTCAAACGGATCAGTGTCATCGGCTGTGCGGCGCAACACCGTTCGCCGTTCCTCCAGCCGTACGATGCGTGCCAGCGAGTCGGGTCGGCCGGACAGGTCGCCCACCAGGCTGACGGTATCGCCCACCACGATCGGAGTGCGGCCGAGCTCACGGGCACGCATCGCGGTCACCTGTTCGGTGGGGTCGTTGTTGAGCACGCACCCCCAGCGGCCGCGGTCCACGGTGACCACCATCGCGGGCACCGCGTCGGCGTGATCGGGACGATTCTTGGTGCGAGGCCGCGAGCGCCGGCCCGGCCGGATGCGGGCGTCAGACTCGTCGTACTCGCGTGGACTCAAGAGGCGCGACCGTCAGATTGGGCCAGCATGTCGGCCCACATTCCGGGGAAGTCGGGCAGTGTCTTGCAGGTGGTGGCGATGTCGTCGACGGAAACGCCGGGCACCTTCAGGCCGACGAGGGCCCCGGCAGTGGCCATCCGGTGATCGGCGTACGAGCCCCAGACGCCGCCGTGCAGATCGGTGGCGACGATCCGCAGCCCGTCTTCGGTCTCCTCGCATTGCCCACCCAGAGCGTTGATCTCATGGGCAAGTGCCTTGAGCCGGTCGGTTTCGTGCCCGCGCAGATGCGCGATCCCACGCAGTGTGGAGACGCTCCCGGGTGCGGCGAGGGCAGCCAGTGCCGCCACCGTCGGGGTCAGCTCGCCAACCTCGCCAAGGTCCAGATCGACACCGCCATAACCGGTCTGGCCGATGACCTCCAGATGGGAATCCGTCAGTGACACTGTCTGGGCGAACTGGCGCACCACATTCTCGATCTGGCGGGCGGGCTGAGTGGATTCTCGCGGCCAGCCACTGATGCGCACACTTCCGCCGGTGGCCAACGCCGGCGCGATGAACGCCAGCGCGTTCGACAGGTCAGGCTCGATCACCCAGTGGTGTGCGGGAATTGGCTGCGGATCGATATGCCAGCGCCCGGGGGTGGAATCGTCGACCGCGATACCCGCCTCACGCAGCATCGTCACCGTCATGACCACGTGCGGACCCGACGGCAGCACGTCCGCGGTATTCATCGCCGTCAGACCTTCGGCGAACGCGGCGCCGGAAAGCAGGAGACCGGAAACGAATTGGGACGATCCGGAGGCATCGACACCGACCTGGCCGCCGCGGACCTGTCCCGCGCCGGCCACTGTGAACGGCAGGTGCTGCCCGTCGATGCCGACTCCGATGGCGCGCAGCGCGTCCAGCAGCGGAGCAATGGGACGGGCGCGTGCCTGATCGTCGCCGTCAAAAATGGTGGGGGCGTGACGAAGTGCTGCCACTGGTGGCAGGAAACGAAGGACTGTTCCGGCAAGCCCGCAGTCGACCCTCGAGGTGTCTCCGTCGCCGGTCCCGGGGGAGATCGTCAGATCGGTACCGTCGCCGGTGACGGCAAACCCGAGGGCTTGTAGCGCTCCGATCATGAGATCGGTGTCGCGGCTGCGCAACGCGCCGGACACGGTGGAGGTGCCGCCCTCACGCGCCGCCAGGGCCGCGAGCACGAACGCTCGATTGGTCTGAGATTTCGAGCCGGGCATGGTGATGGTCGCGTTGACGGAACCGTCGATCGTCGGTGCCTGCCAGAGTCCGCTTGTCACCGCCCTATTGTCCCGGACGCATACCTGTGGTGTCGGCCCCGGGTGGCACGATGGCGATATGTGCGGACGGTATGCGGTAACGATCGACCCGGCGCTGCTTGCCGCGGAGATCGACGCAATCGACGAGATAAGCACAGCGAGTCAGGCGTCGGAATCTGCGCAGCAGCTTCCCGTCATCCCGAACTACAACGTCGCCCCCACCGATCCGGTGCTCACGGTGGTGGCGCGGCATCGCGAACCCGGCGACATTCCCACTCGTCGTATTCGCGCCATGCGCTGGGGGCTGGTGCCGACATGGGCCAAGGCGCGCGAAGACGGTCGGCCGCAGGCCAAGGGTGCGCCCCTGATCAACGCCCGGGCGGAGACCCTCACCACGGCCGCCACCTTCCGCGTGGCCGCGCAATCCAAGCGGTGTCTCGTTCCGATGGACGGCTGGTACGAGTGGCGTAAGCAGGAGGGCGCCAAGACGGCGTTCTATATGAATGCCGGCGACGGAAAGCGGTTGTTCGCCGCGGGCTTGTGGTCGGTGTGGAAGCCCGCCGGTCTGCAGGGACAGGACGCGGCGCCGCTGCTGAGCTGCACGATCGTCACCACCGATGCGGTCGGTCCGCTCCAGGAAATTCATGACCGGATGCCGTTGATGCTGGGTGCTCAATCGTGGGATCGCTGGCTGGACCCCGACCGCGATCTGGACCAGAGCCTTCTGCGGGGAACAGGGGACGCAACCGGAATCGACACCCGGCAGGTCTCCTCATTGGTCAACAGTGTCGCGAACAACGGTCCGGAACTACTCGCGCCCGACGACGGATCCCAGCGGGTGGGGGAGCAGATCACCCTGCTGTGACGGATGCGGTCACCGCGTTGGTAAGCCGGACCAGATCATCGGGTGCCAGTGCCATCTGCAGCCCGCGCTTGCCCGCGCTACACAGAATGCGTTCCCAGGTCAGGGCGGACGAATCGATGACGGTGGGTAATGGTTTGCGCTGCCCGAGCGGAGAGATTCCGCCCACCACGTAACCGGAACTGCGTTCGGCCGCCGCCGGATCAGCCATGGTGGCCTTGGCCCGGCCGAGTGCGGCGGCGGCAGCCTTGAGTGAGAGCGTCGCGGGTACCGGGATGACCGCGACCGCCAGATCCGCCCCGCGATCCAGCGAGATCAGCAGTGTCTTGAAGATCTGTTCGGGAACCAACCCGGAACCAGCCAACGCGCGCACCGCCTCATCGCCGAACGCGTTTTCTCCGGACTGGTGTTCATACGGCAATAGTTCATAGTCGACTCGGGCCGCGATCAACGTGGCGACGGCCGGAGTGGCAGCTTTGGCGGCCTTGGAACCCACGATCTGGACAGTAGCGCTCCGGGTCCAGTGAATTTGGAGTTGACAGTCGAGATACTTTGGGAAATACCCCGGCATGCGTCGGTGTTGAGCAGTGTGTCCGCAGAGAGCGGACTATGGTCCTCAACACGGAAGGGGTATTGCAGGTGACAATGGCGTGCCTCGAACGTCCGATGTCGGTGCCGATCCGTATGGTCGGTGTCGCTACCGAAAGGACCGCCGTGACAGACACTGCAGATCCCGTTGATCAGCCGATTCAGGTGGATACCAAGGCGGAAACTGAGGCCGAGCGGGCCGCACGCTTTCAGCGTGACGCGCTCCCGCTTCTGGATCAGCTCTACGGTGCTGCGCTGCGGATGACACGGAACCCCGCCGATGCGGAGGACCTGGTGCAGGAGACGATGGTCAAGGCGTACGCCGGGTTCGGGACCTTCAAAGAGGGCACCAACCTCAAGGCCTGGCTGTACCGGATTCTCACGAATACCTACATCAATATTTATCGCAAGAAGCAGCGCCAGCCTGCGGAGTATCCGACCGAGGAGATCACCGACTGGCAGCTGGCCGCGAACGCCGAGCACACCTCTACGGGGCTGCGGTCGGCGGAGATCGAGGCACTTGACGGACTGCCTGATGACGAAATCAAGGAAGCGTTGAATAAGCTGCCGGAAGAATTCCGGATGGCCGTGTATTACGCGGACGTCGAAGGCTTCCCGTACAAGGAGATCGCCGAGATCATGGATACGCCGATCGGCACGGTGATGTCGCGGTTGCACCGTGGCCGTCGCCAGCTTCGCGAATTGCTGGCCGAAGTGGCCAAGGACCGTGGGTTCCTGCGCAACAATGAGTTGGCGGAGGGCCGGGCATGACCGACGGTGAACTGAAGAACAGTGTCGATAAGGGTGGCAACTGCGAGGTATCGGGTTGCGCCGAGGTGATCGCGGAGGTCTGGACCCTCCTCGACGGTGAATGCAGCGCAGAGAACAGTGCGCGGCTGCGGCACCATCTCGAAGAGTGCCCTGGCTGCCTGCAGCACTACGGCATCGAAGAGCAGATCAAAACACTCGTAGCCCGCAAGTGCGGTGGAGAAAAGGCACCTGACGGGCTACGTGAGCGTCTTAAGTTGAAGATCACTCAGACCACGCTCATCGAGCAGCGGGCCGAGAACTCCTAGCGCTAGCTGTTGGGACGCTTGCCGTGGTTGGCGGCATTGTGCTTACGGCTGCGCTTCTTGCGACCACGCTTGGCCATGGGAATCTCCTTACCGATTAAATGGGTTCCGGGTGCGAGCCCGGCTGACATGCCAGCTGCGCGTGGTGCGCGCCGGTGTGTGTACCCAGTCTCTCATGCCGGGGCGGGTGGTTGAAAGCGTGGATCCCGTAGGTGTGGTTCGATACTGAGGACCGGTAACCGGATGTCGACGAGAGCGAGGTGGCGCGCAGGTGGCCGAGGAAGTACACGCCGAGATCGTGGCCAGCGTGCTGGAAGTGCTCGTCAAGAAGGGTGACGCGATCGCCGAAGGCGACACGATCGTCCTCCTGGAATCCATGAAGATGGAGATCCCGGTGCTGGCTGAGGTGGCGGGAACCATCGGCGACGTGAGCGTTTCGGTGGGCGACGTCATCCAGGCCGGCGACTTGATCGCCGTCATCGACGACTAGATCGCCACCGCATGTCAACTCTCGGTGATCTGCTTGCCGAGCACACCATGCTTCCCGGTGAAGCGGTTGATCATCTGCACGCCGTGGTGGCCGAATGGCAGCTGCTGGCTGACCTCTCTTTCGCCGACTATCTGATGTGGGTGCATCGCGACGACGACTCCTTTGTCTGCGTCGCTCAATGCCGGCCCAACACCGCCCCGACGATCATCGACAGCGACGCCGTCGGCACCGTCGCGAAGATCGCGGATGTTCCGTTGGTGGAGGCGGCGTTCGCTTCGGGGACCATCGAGCGGGAAAGTGATTCGGATCTGACCGAGCACGCCTCCGAGCTGAACGTGGAGGCTGTCCCGGTGCGCTGTGGGGACCGGACCGTGGCCGTACTGACCCACCAGACCGCACTGGCCTCCCGACTCAAGAAGGGCGTGCTGGAGCGCGCGTATCTGGAGTGCGCGGGAGATCTGCTGCTGATGCTCACCGAGGGCACCTTCCCGAACGTGGCGGACCAGGCGATGTCGCGCTCCAGCCCCCGGGTGGGTGACGGATTTATCCGGCTCGACGTATCCGGTGAGGTCCGATACGCCAGCCCCAATGCCTTGTCGGCGTATCACCGCATGGGTTTGGCCAGCGATCTGCAGGGACATGACCTCATGGAGGTCACCAAGCCGCTCATCTCGGATCCCTTTGAGGGTCAAGAGCTCGCGGCGCACGTCCGTGATGTGCTGGCCGGGGGGCCGAGTATGCGCATGGAGGTCGACGCACGTGGTGCCGCGGTGCTCATCCGCACTTTGCCGCTCATCGTGCGCGGCGCGTCGGTGGGGGCGCTGCTGCTGACCCGTGACGTGACCGAGGTCAAGCGCCGCGACCGGGCACTGCTGTCCAAAGACGCCACCATCCGCGAGATCCACCATCGGGTGAAGAACAATCTGCAGACCGTGGCCGCGCTGCTGCGGCTGCAGGCCCGGCGCACACAGAACGAGGAAGCTCGCGAGGCGCTTTTCGAATCGGTACGCCGGGTGTCGTCCATCGCCCTGGTCCACGACGCCCTGTCGATGTCCGTGGACGAGGAAGTCAACCTCGACGAGGTGATCGACCGGATCATGCCGATCATGACCGATGTGGCCACCGTCGACACCAAGGTGCGAGTTTCCCGCGAAGGTGCGCTCGGGGTGCTCGACTCCGACCGCGCGACACCACTGATCATGGTGATCACCGAGCTGGTGCAGAACGCCATTGAGCACGCCTTCGAGGAGGGTGCGCAGGGTCAGGTGGTTATCAGGGCGGAGCGCTCGGCCCGCTGGCTCGATGTCGTCGTGCATGACGACGGGCGGGGATTACCCGAGGGATTCAGTGTGGAGACGTCCGACCGGCTGGGATTGCAGATCGTCAGGACGTTGGTGTCGGCCGAGATCGACGGCTCACTGGACATGCGCAGCGATGCCGAGGGCGGAACAAATGCGGTGCTTCGGGTGCCACTGGGCCGGCGCGCCCGCCTGATGGCCTGAAAGCTTCTGCGCGGCAATCAATCCGGCCCAGAGCAGCAAAGAACCCGGCACCAAATTGTGCCGGGTTCTGCGATGCTGCGGCGTTAGACGGCGCTGCGGGCGCGAGCGCGGGCGTTGCGACGCTTGAGGGCGCGGCGCTCATCCTCGCTGAGGCCACCCCACACACCGGCGTCCTGGCCCGACTCCAGCGCCCAGGTAAGGCACTCGGTCGTCACCGGACAGCGGTTACAGACGAGCTTTGCGTCAGCGATCTGGGCAAGGGCCGGTCCGCTGTTCCCTACGGGGAAGAACAGTTCCGGATCCTCGTCGCGACAGACCGCCTTATGGCGCCAATCCATAGTTGTGCACTCCTTTTTCATCGCGCGCGCCACAAGCGCACGAGATCAATGTTTTTCGGCTGTTAACGCGTGCGTACCAAATGTTTCTGCACTGTTGCTTCCGATCGTTTCACAAGCTCAGCAGAAGTCAATAGCGTGAGTTAACACGTGGTCAATCTCACTCGGGGGTGGTGTCTGCGGACTCCACATTCGTTTGTACTACACTGATCCGATCTGCGCCTTGAATCTGGCGAGATTCCCTCATTTTCCCAGGTGGCTTAGTGCTACCGGTGAGTAACATCACGGCCCGCCCGGGATCGACTACGTCAAGTAGTACATCCGATCTGTCCCAGGTGTGACGTAGACCGCGTCGCTGCTGTGAGTCGGCTGTGTCCGGAACGGGCTGTCGCCCAACACTATTGCCTTGCCGGCCGGTCTCAGGAGAGGGCGTCTGCGGGTTTTGCCGGGGCCACCACGTCGAGAACGTCGGGTTCGGCGGTGAAGGTTAGCTCGCTGCGGAAACCGAGGAAATCGCCGTCGACCTGGGTGGCGATAGGTGCTGACGCGCGTATCCGTACCCATGCGACGTCATCTTCGCGCAGCAGGTGGCTGGCCGCGGGACGGTCCGGGCGGGGTGCGCCCACCATGTGGCGGACCAGGCGAAGGTTGGCCATCACGTTCATGCTCTTCGATGCGAATACGCCCAAACCGCTCTCGAAACCGGTGCCCGGGTTTGTCCAGATGGCGCGCTCGTTGGCGTACGTCCACGGGTTGGAATTGCAGATGAACGCGAAGTGGATGCCCTGCTGCGGCTCCTGGCCGGGCAGCTCGACGGTGAGGGTTGGCTGGTGGCGCGCGGCGCGGAAGAAGCTCAGCACCGCGCGTGTCACATACCGTCCGGCCGTGACCTGCTTGCCCTTGTTGCGGTGAGCCTCCATGGCGGCGACCACCTCGCCGTCCAGGCCCATTCCGGCGTTGAAGATGAACCAGCGCTCGCCGCAATGCCCGAGGCCGATCCGGCGCCACCGTCGCTGGTCACGGCGGTGTGCATCGAGCAGATCGACCACCTGATTGGTGGCTTGCACAGGGTCGGCCGATATCCCCAGCGTTCGGGCGAACACATTGGCCGAGCCGCCGGGTACCACCGCGATGGCGGGCAGCGGCCCGGGCGCGGGATGTCCCGGCTGGCCGAGCAGGCCGTTCACCACCTCGCTGACTGTGCCGTCGCCGCCGTGTACGACGATGACCGCCGCCCCCTCGTCGGCTGCGCGCCGGGCCAGCTCGCTGGCGTGGCCCCGGTGGTCTGTGTGCAGAACCTGAAGATGCACTCGACTCTCGAGCGCGTGAGCCAGCAGGTCACGCCCGGCCGCCGTTGTCGAGGTGGCATTGGGATTCACGATGAGGACCGCACGCACGGGGCATGAGCCTAGCGGGACCTTCTCCACGCAAGCTGCCGATCGCCGCGGCGAAGCGTCCACCTAGGCTTGTCGGGTGACCACAGCCGTTCCGAATACCGTTCGCCGCGCCGGGACGATCGTTGCCGGTGAAGGTGCCGTGGGGCTGGTCATCGCGGTGGTCCTGGTGGTGCGGGCGGCGGGTGGCGCCGACCAGCATCTGGTGAACGGGTACGGCACCGCCGCGTGGTTCGCGGTATTCGGCACCGCTGTCCTTGCGGCGGGTCTGGCCCTCGCCACGGGGAAACGTTGGGGCAGAGGGATCGCGGTGATGATGCAGCTGCTGCTCCTGCCCGTCGCGTGGTACGCGGCTGTGGGATCGCATCAGCTTGCGCTGGGCGTACCGATCGCCATCGTCGCCGTGGTGGCGCTGACGCTGCTGTTCAGTCCCACCGCTCAGATATGGGCCACCGGCGACGAATCCGGCCCCGACGAATCCGACTAGCGGTCCGAGGCCAGCTGCGCCAAAGCCGGGCCCTGCAGCCGGTAAGTGATCCAATCCGATTGCGGATTTGCGCCTATCGAGTCGTAGAACTTGATGGACGGTGTATTCCATTCCAGCACAGCCCAATCCAGCCGGGTATAGCCGTTGGCCACACATTCGGCGGCCAGCGCCGACAGCAGGGCCTTCCCCAGGCCGGTGCCGCGCTGTTCGGGCTTGACATACAGGTCCTCCAGATAGATGCCGTGTTGACCGGTCCAGGTGGAGAAGCTCAGGAACCACACGGCGGTGCCGCAGACCACCCCGCCTGCTTCTGCGACATGTGCGAAAAGTGCCGGAGCCGGACCGAATAGCGCCTTATGAAGTTGCTCCCGGCTGATATGGCACTCATCGCGCGCCTTCTCGTACTCCGCCAGATCCTCGATCAGGCCGACGATGGCCGGGACATCCGCTTCGGTCGCGCGGCGAATCTGGCTGTTACTCACTCTGGGCTCCTAACCCTGCCAATATGGTCCGGAATTTGACGGTGGTCTCCGACAGTTCGTCCTGGGGATCCGATTCGGCGACTAGGCCGCCGCCCGCGTAGGCGCGGATCGCCGTGCCGTCCGCCGACAGCTCGGCGCAGCGGATCGAGACGGCCCAACGGCCGTCCCCGCTGCTGTCGCACCAGCCGACTGCGCCCGCATAGAACCCGCGATCACCCTCGATGCGTGCGATCAGATCGGCTGCCGCCTCGGTGGGGGTACCGCACACCGCCGGAGTGGGGTGCAATGCCATTGCCAAATCAAGTGCAGTGGTAGAACTTTGGCGTAACCGAGCACTGATGGAGGTGCTCAGATGCCAGAGTGCTGCGGTACGACTCAGCGTCGGCTCCGGCGGAACCTGGACATCGACGCACAACGAGGACAGATCCTCGCGCAGCTGATCGATCACCACGGAGTGTTCGTGGCGGTTCTTGTGCGAGCCCGCGAGGTCTTCGCCCGTGCGCCGGTCTTGCGATGGATCACTGGACCGAGGGGCCGAACCGGCGAACGGGTGACAGATCACCATGTCTCCGTGGCGCTCCACCAACAGCTCGGGGCTGCAGCCCACCATGGTGTGTCCACGGAACCGCTCGCCTGCGGGGGAGAGGTCCACGCAGAAACTGTTGGCGTCGGGGTCGTTTCGGATCAGCCGATGGGTCAGCACCAAGGCGTCCACCGGGGCATCGGCCTGTAACTCCAGCACCCGCGCAAGGACCACCTTGGACAGGCCCCCGGCGGTGTCACGCAGCACCTCGACGGCCTCGGTGACACGCCGCAGATGCTCAGAGGGCTCCGGTACTTGTTGTGTCACATGAATATTCGGCATGGTGCCGTAGAACTCGTGGGGCTGCCCGCGCTCAACTGTCGCCGGAACCGTCAGTGCTGCGGGCCTGGAGGTGTCAAAAGGTAGCGCACCCACCAGCATGCGGTGCCGGCCTGCGCGCAGGGCTTCGGCGGCACTCGCGACATCGTCGTAGGCCCTCTCGCGGCCATACGCGTACAACGCGTCGGCCGCCCGCGACATCACGAAATGCGGGTACGCGGGCGAGTCGGTGGCCGTCATGGTCAGCTAGACGGTACCGGGTGCCTGTACCCGGTCAGCCCAAGTGCGGCCACCTGACGCTGGCCGTGCTCATGCCCGCCCACCGCGATCGAGGCCGTGGCCATGCCCAGCCGGGTGCCCTCTTCCAGCGGCAGGTCGATCCACCTGGTCATGAGGGCGCGCGAGAAGTGGCCATGACCGACCAACAGCACATCGCGCTGGGTGAGCTCGGCGGCGATCTTGGCGATCACCCGGTCGGCCCGGGCCTGCACCTGTGCCACCGACTCGCCGCCGGGGCAGCCGTGCGTCCATACCAGCCAACCCGGGTCGTTCTCGCGGATCTGCGGTGTGGTCAGGCCCTCGTAGTCGCCGTAGTCCCATTCGGCGAGCTCCTCGTCGGTTGCGTCGATCGTCAGACCCGCCAGTTCGGCGGTCTGGATCGCCCGTCGGCGCGGACTGCTCACCACAACCGGATCATTTAGATCGAGATTGGCCAGCACCTCGCGCGCCGCCACAGCCTGGGCGCGACCGATTTCCGTGAGATCCAGATCGGTGCGACCGGTATGCCTGCCGATCTTTGACCACTCCGTTTCGCCATGACGTAGCAACAACATTCGGTTCTGAGGGGCAGACACGCACTTGATTGTGCCGTACCGACTTCCGTCGTGATCGTGTTCGGCATGCCAGTATGTGGACGTGACTCGGGTGCTGGCGGTAGCCAATCAAAAGGGTGGGGTGGCCAAAACCACGACGGTCGCGTCCCTCGGCGCGGCATTGGCCCAGGCCGGCAAGAAGGTGCTGCTGGTTGACCTCGACCCACAGGGCTGTCTGACGTTCTCGTTGGGGCAGGATCCGGACCGCCTGGGGGTCTCGGTGCACGAGGTGCTGCTGGGGCAGGCCGATATCAAGGAGGCGTTGCTCACCACCGCCGAGGATCTGACGCTGCTACCTGCGAACATCGACCTGGCCGGCGCCGAGGCGATGCTGTTGATGCGGGCGGGACGCGAGTACGCGCTGAAGCGGGCGCTCGAATCGCTGGGGGACGACTTCGATGTGGTGATCATCGACTGCCCGCCCTCCCTGGGGGTGCTGACACTGAATGGTTTGACGGCGGCCGATTCGGTCATGGTGCCGCTGCAGTGCGAGACCCTGGCGCATCGAGGTGTCGGACAGTTCCTGCGGACGGTGACCGACGTACAGCAGATCACCAACCCCGGGCTGACGCTGTTGGGTGCGCTGCCCACCTTGTACGACTCGCGGACCACGCACAGTCGCGATGTGCTGTTGGACGTGGCCGACCGTTACGAGCTGCCGGTGCTCGCGCCGCCGATTCCCCGAACGGTGCGCTTCGCCGAGGCGAGTGCTTCGGGTGCCTCAGTGCTCGCGGGCCGCAAGAACAAGGGCGCGCTGGCCTATCGCGAGCTGGCGCAGAGCCTGGTGAAGCACTGGAAGAGCGGCAAGGCCATGCCGACCTTCACCCCACCGGTGGACTGAGTCGGGCACTCCGCGCGGGTTATCCCAGCGCGAAGACGCGTGACCCGCGCTGCTCCACCAACGTGTTGCCGACCACGGCGCTGATGACAGGACCCTTTTCGTCGGCCGGATCACGTTGTACGGCAATGGATTTCCGGAATTCTCCGGTGGCCATGTTGAAGACGTCGATCCCGCCCTCGACGGGGATCAGTAACTCACCGGCCATGGCCGTACCTGGCCCCAGTGGCTTCTTGGTGGTGGGTAGGACGAATCGGTAGGAGAGATCGAAGCCGCCCAGCACCAGCACCTGATTGCCCGTCCACCAGGTGACGACGTCGCCGGCCTGGGCGGCAGTGTTGGACTGGACCACCTCGCCCGGTAGGGCTGTCGCGCCGACGCGCATGCCGTGGTCGTCGAAGACCACCAGCTCATTGTGCGTGCCGGGCAGATACACGGCCGACCGGGTGTCCGCGACCGCGAGCACCTTGGCCGCGGAGCCGCGCTCGACTCCGGGCAGCGCCGCCGAGTAGAGCTCCTCGGGCTTGTCGTTGTCTTTTGGTGTGGGCTTTTGCAGCGTCAGCCGCAGGGTGGAGTCCTGCGGGCAGGTTTCCAGCACCGCGAGCACGCTGGACCCGACGGCACCCGATTTCAGCGTGCAGTCCACGCGGGGCTGGCTATTGGGGTTCAGGGGAGCGACGACTCGCCCGTACTCCAGGGTGCGCACCATGTCCGAACGCCACAGTTCCAGCCGGGTACTGCCGAGCGCCAGCACGTAGGTGCCATCGGTCGACAACGACACCTTCGGGTCATTGGGGCTGCTGCGCAGCGGGCCCCGGCGGCCGGTCTGTCCGTCGATCATCGTGACCTGGCCGCATCCGCGTGCGTCTCGGTAGACGGCCACCGCGTCGTCGATGAAGCCGATCACGCCGCACAGATCGAGATTGCGGCGCGCGTAAGACCACAGTTGGGCCCCGGTTACCGGGTCATGGGCCACTACTTCGTGTCCGTCGGCGCTGACGACCGCACCGCTGGCGATGACCGGCCCCTTCGTGGCTCCACTGGTGGCGGACCATAGTTCGCGCACCGAGTCGGGAACCCGGGTAGCACTCATCGGGCGTTTGATGTCCCCGGCTGCGGGATGGCTGACGGTGGCGCGGGCGTCGCTGGTCCACCAGATCGTGACACCGGTAGCGGCGACCACCACGGCGATCACCGCCGCAGCAATGATGTCGGCCCGTGTGCGCCGCTCCGGTGCGATCACGCCGTGGCGGTGGTGGCAGCGGCCGCGTTCGGACGCCGACGGCGGCGGCGACGGCGTGCAGCAGCAGGCTGGTCGCCTTCGGCGGTAGCCACTGCCGCGGGCGCTTCGGCCACCGCACCATCGGCGGGCTCGCCCGCGCGGGTACGCCGACGGGTGCGGGTCCGCTTGGGCTTGTCGCCTTCGGTGCGCTCGGCCCGGGGCTCACGGCGCTTCGGTCCGCCGGCGAACTTGGGACCGACCGAACCGGTCACATCGGCGGGGATGTTCAGCTCGGTGAACAAATGCGGTGAGGTGGAATAGGTTTCGTCGGGGTCGGGCACGCCGAGGCCGAGTGCCTTGTCGATCAGCTGCCAGCGCGCGATGTCATCCCAGTCGACGAGGGTGACCGCGATGCCGGTGCGCCCGGCCCGACCGGTGCGTCCGATGCGGTGCACATAGGTCTTGTCGTCCTCGGGGCACTGGTAGTTGATGACGTGGGTGACATCGTCGATGTCGATGCCGCGGGCGGCCACGTCGGTTGCGACCAGCACGGTGATCTCACCGGAGCGGAACGCGGACAGCGCCTTTTCGCGCGCGATCTGACCGAGGTCACCATGTACCGCGCCGACGACGAAACCGCGCTCGGCCAGCTCGTCGGAGACCTTCTGGGCGGTGCGCTTGGTGCGGGTGAAGATCATGGTGGCGCCGCGGCCCTCGGCCTGCAGGATGCGGCTGACCAACTCGATCTTGTCCAGCGCGTGTGCGCGGTACACGAACTGCTCGGTCGAGTCGTGCACCGACGACGAGTGGGGCGCCTCGGCCCGGATATGGGTCGGACGATTCATGAACGTGCGGGCCAGGGTGATGATGGCATCGGGCATGGTGGCCGAGAACAGCATCGACTGCCGCCCCGACTCGGCGGACGGCGCCAGCGCCAGAATGCGCTCGATATCGGGCAGGAAGCCTAGGTCCAGCATCTCGTCGGCCTCGTCGAGCACCAGCATCGCCAGGCCACCCAGCTGCAGGTGACCCTGCTGTGCCAGGTCGAGCAGGCGTCCGGGCGTTCCGACAACGACATCGGCTCCGGCGCGCAGCGACTCGATCTGCGCCTCGTACGGGCGTCCGCCATAGATGGAGACGACGCTGAAGTCGCGGTCGCCGGCCGACAGGTACTTGGATGCCTTGATGAGGTCTTCGTAGACCTGGATGCACAGCTCGCGGGTCGGCACCACGACCAGGGCGCGCGGGGTGCCGTTGAGCGGCCGGTCCTCGACGCCGGTGGCGATGCGGTGCAGCAGCGGGACGCCGAATGCGTAGGTCTTGCCCATACCGGTACGGGCCTGGCCGATGAGGTCGGAGCCGCCGAGGGCGAGGGGCAGGGTGAGCTCCTGGATGGCGAACGGATGCTCGATTCCGACCTCGCGTAGGGCGCGAACGATCTCGTCGCGGACCCCGAGCTGGGCAAAGGTGTGTTCGATGTGACTCATGGGGGTGTACGTACCTTTCGTGTTTTCGCTCAGCGCGCACGATCGGTAGGTCGGATTCCTAGGATTCCAAGGGGCCGGGCTCGCGTCTATCGGCGAGGGCAGCACGTGCACGCACATTTCCTGTGGGAGAAATCCCTGGGTGCTTCGTGGTCAGGGCGTTCGTCCTGCGACCATGGTAGCGGGTGAGCTGCGTTTTTCCGATTCGCCGTGCTTTGCCGCGCAGATCGGTGTTCTGCCGCGGGCCCCCGACTAGAGTTCCAGACATGAGTACGGACCTCGATCCTCCCGGCGTCAATCAGCTGTTCGCGGTGATCGCGTACGGCGAGATCGCGGCGTTCTACCGGTTGACCGACGAGTCCAAGATGGCGCCCGATCTGGCCAGCAAGATCGCCATCGCCAGCATGGCGGCCTCGCAGATGCGTCACTACGAGGTACTGCGGGATGCGATGGAGGCCAACGGAGTTGACGTGCTGGCGGCCATGGAGCCGTACGTCAAGACCTTGGAGAACTACCACTCGCTGACGCTGCCGCGGACCTGGCTGGAGGCCATGGTGAAGGCGTACATCGGCGACTCGCTGGCAGCCGACTTCTATGGCGAGGTCGTGGCCTCGTTACCGGGTGAATCGGCGGCGGTTCTCAAGTCGGTGCTGGGTACGACGGGGCACTCGGAATTCGTTATCGCTCAGGTGCGTGAGGCCGTCAAGGACAACCCGCAGCAGCGCAACCGGCTCACCCTGTGGGGGCGGCGGCTGCTGGGTGAGGCGGTGACGCAGGCGCAGCACGTGCTGGCTGGGCACGATGAGCTGGCCGAGCTGGTGATGTCCGGTGATGCCGGTTTGGGCAACCTCAACGAGTTCTTCGAGCGGCTGCAGAAGGCGCACACCGAGCGGATGGCCGTCCTCGGGCTCGCGTAGCGGCGAGAGCTACTTGGCGCAGCGCGCGATGATGCTGTTGCTGCTCTGCACCGCCAGTATCTGACTCTCGCTATTGGTAATCGAGCAGTTGACCTGGCTCGCGAAGCTCGTCGCGGTGATCGAGCCGCCGGTGATACCGGGGCTCGGGGTCACGATCATCGTCCAGGGCAGCGAGGCGCCGAGCACGGTGCGTGTTGTGCCGTTGCCGTCGGTGTAGGTGATGGTGAGCAGATCGCCCGGCGTCTGGTTACCCGTCACGTAGTACGCGAATGCCGCGGGGGTGATCGGCCGCTGGCCTTCCGGCGGAAGCATCGGGTTCGACGGTGGAGGCTCGGGCGGCGGCGCCTCGGTGGACGGCGCGGTGGACGGCGTCTCCTGCACAGGCGTGCTCGTCACGGTTGTCGTCGACGGTGGCGTCGATGTCGCCGAGGGCGTCGGCGGGGGCGCGGTGGTGGTCACCGGAGTCAGCGAGGGCACGGGTGTGGTGATGGCGGCGGCCGGCGGCTTGTCCTCGCCGCCACTGAGCACGACCGCCGTCGCGATGACGGCGATTGCCAGCACGGCTCCGGCGATGGACGCGACCCATTTCCAGTTCTCGTTGGAACCCGGGGGCCGGTACTCGAAGTCCTCATCGAGACCCGAGTACTCGCGGTACTGCGGGGTCGTCTGGGAGTCGTACGGGTCGTCGTAGGGCTCGTAGTCGCTCGAGTACCGAGAATCTCCGCGATAACCGACCATGATCAGCGCTTCCTCTCAGCCCCATATCAAATGTGAAATCTGATGCTGATGTTACTGCTGTGACTTAAGGACTGGCACGATCATGCGAGGTGTGTCGGCGTGAAGCGCGTCGGCTAACCTCGTCGATACGAGCTCAATGGCGGCTCAACAACTTGGAAAGGTGTCCCCGTGGAGATCAAGATCGGTGTCACAGATAGCCCGCGCGAGCTGGTCATTTCGAGCGATCAGACCCCGGCTGACGTCGAAAAGGTCGTATCCGCGGCGCTGGCCAAGGAATCGGATGTGCTGAACCTCACCGACCAGAAGGGCCGCAAGTACCTGATCTCGGCCGCCCGGATCGCCTACGTGGAAATCGGCGTTGCCGACGCGCGACGCGTCGGCTTCAGCGGCTAGTCCAGCGGCTGCAGCGGAACGTGTGAGAGCCCGCCCCAGGCAAACCCGACGGTGGCGTTGACCGCGTCGTCCTTGGAGATGGGCTTCTCGTTGTCCAGCCAGTAGCGGGCGCTCACCTGACTGATCCCGACCAGGCCCACGGCCACCATGCGGGCATGGTGGGGGTCCAGTCCGGAATCGTGGCTGACCAGGTCGAAGACCGCGTCGGTGCAGGCGCTGATGGCGCCCTCGACGCGCTCGGTGACCTGTGGTACGCCCACCAGATCGTTTTCGAAGATCAGCCGGTACCCCTGGCTGTCGTGCTCGACGAAGTCAAAGAACGCCATCACGGCGGCGCGCAGCCGCTGACGGTTGTCGGTGGTGGTGCGCAACGCCTGTCGCACACTGGAAACCAGATTGTCGGCATGCTTGTGCAGCACCTCGAGGTACAGCTCCAGCTTGCTCGGAAAATGTTGGTACAGAACAGGTTTGCTTACACCCGCGCGTTCTGCGATCTCATCCATTCCGGCCGCGTGGTAACCGCGGTCGACGAATATCTCGCTGGCAGAGCCCACCAGTTGGCCGCGGCGCTCGTCGCGTGGCAGCCGTCCACCACGCCGCGCATTTCCCTGAGTCGAATCTTGCGTCGCCACCGTCGAGTTCACCGCGCCTCGACGCCCGGCCAGATTCGCAAGATCACGCATGTCCTTATCCTCTGCGCACACACGACTTGATGGTCGCGCACGCCACCTCACTCAGCCGGCTATTCAATCCGCCTGAACCCGAACTACAGACAGTACTCCTGGCATCCGGCGGCGTGCCCGAGGCGGGATGGCTTGTCGCTATGCCATTCTTGCCCGGTGACCTACGACCGGCACCAATGGGCGCATAATCGTAGGTCCATGCCAGAAACCATGAGTCGACTCCCCGTGCAGGAGTCCTCCGAACGCTACGAGCCACTGCGCGCCCAGCGCGATCCGCTCGCCGAGGGAAGCGGACGCATCCGTTCCGATCGGCGCGATCGCGACCGCTGGCGCAAGCAGACGTGGCTCGGTCGTTTCATCTCCACCTATGGGTGGCGTGCGTACGCCATCCCGTTGCTGGTCGGGTTGACCGTGTTCGTCGGCTACCAAACCGTCACGCAGCGTGAACCCTCGCATGCGGGTACCGGCCCCAACGAGCCCGTCGCCGATCCGCCATCCATTGGCGCGCTGGGTGACGCGATCATTGGCGCTCCGCCCAAGGGCCTCACCCAGTTCGACGCGACTCTGCCCACCGGCGTGCTGCCGGAGGGGGAGTCGTTCACCGAGGCCGGCGCCAAGTCCTGGCACGTCGTACCGGGTACGACACCCCAGATCGGGACGGGTGCGGCGAAGGTGTTCGCGTACACCATCGAGGTCGAAGACGGCATCGACACCATGGGATTCGGTGGTGACGATCTCTTCGCGCGCATGGTGACCGAGACGTTGGCCAGCCAGAAGAGCTGGACGCATAACCCGCAGTTCGGGTTTGTCCGGATTGACTCCGGCACACCTGATTTCCGGATCTCACTGACCTCACCGGCGACGGTGCGCGAGGGCTGCGGCTATGAGATCCAGCTCGAGGCTTCGTGCTACAACCCGCGATACGGCGAAAACGGTGACCGGCGCGTGTTCATCAACGAAGCGCGGTGGGTACGCGGTGCGGTGCCGTTCCAGGGCGACATCACCTCGTACCGCCAGTACGTCATCAACCACGAAGTCGGACATGCCATCGGTTATCGGGTTCACGAACCGTGTGAGCAGGACCAGCAGCTGGCGCCGGTGATGATGCAGCAGACATTCAGCACCAACAACAATGACGCGGCGAAGTTCGACGCGGATTCGATCAAGCCCGACGGCAAGAGCTGCCGCACGAATCCCTGGCCGTATCCGATTCCGTAGCGGCAGTCCCGGCTCGGGAAGGGTTGGCATCCCGATACTGTTGATGCAGCTGTAGCCCTTTCAGACAGCCCTGAGGAATTCGAGTTACAGGAGTCACGGTGCCCACATTGCCGCCGTTGGTAAGTCCCGCCGCCGATCTGACCCGCGAGGAAGTCGCGCGGTACAGCCGGCATCTGATCATCCCTGACCTGGGCGTCGATGGGCAGAAGCGTCTCAAGAACGCCAAGGTGCTCGTCATCGGTGCGGGCGGCCTCGGATCTCCGACACTCTTGTACCTGGCCGCCGCGGGTGTCGGCACCATCGGCATCGTCGAGTTCGACGTTGTCGACGAGTCCAACCTGCAGCGTCAGATCATCCACGGCCAGTCCGATATCGGCCGGTCCAAGGCGCAGAGTGCACGTGACTCGGTGCTGGAGATCAATCCGCTGGTCGAGGTGCGGTTGCATGAGCTGCGCCTGGAACCCGATAACGCGGTGAACCTGTTCTCGCAGTACGACCTGATCCTGGATGGCACCGACAACTTCGCGACGCGCTACCTGGTGAACGACGCCGCGGTGCTCGCACACAAGCCCTACGTGTGGGGCTCGATCTACCGTTTCGAGGGGCAGGTATCGGTCTTCTGGGAGGACGCGCCCGACGGGCTCGGCTTGAACTATCGCGACTTGTACCCCGAGCCGCCGCCTCCGGGCATGGTGCCGTCCTGCGCGGAGGGCGGCGTGCTGGGCATCCTGTGCGCATCCATCGCCTCGGTGATGGGTACCGAGGCCATCAAGCTGATCACCGGGATCGGTGACTCCTTGCTCGGCCGGCTCATGGTGTACGACGCGCTCGACATGACTTATCGCACCATCAAGATCCGTAAGGATCCGGCCACGCCGAAGATCACCGAGCTCATCGACTACGACGCGTTCTGCGGCGTGATCAGCGACGAGGCCTCGGCTGCGGTCGCAGATTCCACAATTACCCCCCGTGAACTGCGCGAATTGCTCGACGCCGATAAGAAGGTGGCGCTGATCGACGTGCGCGAGCCGGTCGAATGGGACATCGTCCACATCGACGGTGCCGAGCTGGTGCCCAAGTCGACCCTGGAGTCCGGTGCCGGCCTTGCCAAGCTGCCGCAGGACCGTCAGGCCGTGCTGTACTGCAAGACGGGGATTCGGTCGGCAGAGGCGCTTGTGGCCGTCAAGAAGGCGGGTTTCGCGGACGCGGTACACCTCCAGGGCGGCATCGCGGCCTGGGCCAAACAGGTGGACCCCGACATGGTCATGTACTGATCGATGGGAACCAGCAACAGCCACGTATTGCGGGACTTCCCATCTGTGACTGCCGACACGAACTCCGAGCGAACACAATCCAGTTCATCGCAGGCGGTAACGTATCCCGCGTGACTGTGGACCGCCCACCCGAGCACGTGCTCGCGACTTACGGGCTCAGCGGCGTCAAACCAGTCCAGCTAGGCCCGACATGGGAGGGTGGCTGGCGCTGCGGTGAAGTGGTGTTGTCACTGGTAGCGGATCATGCGCGTGCCGCGTGGTCCGCCAAGGTGCGCGACACCCTGTTCATCGACGGGGTGCGGTTGGCCCGGCCGGTTCGCTCCACCGACGGACGCTATGTCGTATCGGGTTGGCGTGCGGACACATTCGTTGCGGGTGCGCCCGAGCCCAGGCACGACGAGGTCGTGTCGCTGTCGGTGCGCCTCCATGAGGCCACTTCCAAGCTGGAACGTCCCCGATTCTTGACCCAGCCTCCCGTGGCGCCCTGGGCCGATGTCGATGTGTTCATCGCGGCCGATCGTGCGGCCTGGGAAGACCGGCCGCTGCAATCCTGGCCCTCTGCTGCCCGGGTGTCGCCCGGCTCGCCCGATGGCCAGCGATCCATCGATCTGATCAACCAATTGGCGAGTCTGCGGCGACCCACCAAGAGTCCACCGCAGCTGGTCCACGGCGACTTGTATGGCACCGTGCTTTTCGCGGGCGCGGCCGCGCCCGGTATCACCGACATCACCCCCTACTGGCGTCCCGCGTCCTGGGCGGCAGGTGTCGCGGTGGTGGACGCACTGTCCTGGGGCGACGCGGACGACGGTCTTATCGAACGCTGGGCGACCTTGCCGGAGTGGCCGCAGATGCTGTTGCGGGCCTTGATCTTCCGGCTGGCTGTGCACGCACTGCACCCCCGTTCGTCGGCACAGTCCTTCCCGGGGCTGGCGCGAACCGCGGCTCTGGTGCGGCTCACGCTGTAACGCGTATCACTTTCGGGCCGGGATGTGACGCGTTCGGGGGCCCTCACCGCGACATGACAGACTCATGTGAGCGAGATGTGATGGCTCGGTCATCGCCAGCAGCGCCGCTGCAACAAGATTTTTCTACCTTGCTTGCATGGCGAACAACACGGCAGCAGCCCCAATTGCACGGCGCGGACGCTGGATTGAGAACTGGGATCCGGAGGATGTCGCCGCCTGGGAAAACGGCGGTGCGAAAGTGGCGCGGCGCAACCTGATCTGGTCGGTGGTCGCCGAACACGTCGGATTCTCAGTCTGGTCCATCTGGTCGGTGATGGTTCTGTTTATGCCGCAGAACGTCTATCACATCGACGCGGCCGGAAAGTTCTTCCTGGTGGCCATGCCCACCTTGGTTGGTGCCGTGCTGCGGCTGCCGTACACCTTCGCCACCGCATGGTTCGGCGGGCGTAACTGGACCATCTTCAGTGCCCTGGTGCTGGCGGTGCCGACCTCACTCACCTTGTACTTCATGGCGCACCCGGAAACGTCGTACACCACCTTCATGATCGTGGCGGCGGTCGCGGGATTCGGTGGTGGAAACTTCGCCTCCTCGATGACCAACATCAATGCCTTTTACCCGCAACGGTTCAAGGGCTGGGCGCTGGGCCTCAACGCGGGTGGCGGGAACATCGGCGTCCCGGTGATTCAGGTGCTCGGCCTGCTCGTCATCGCCACCGCCGGGAACCGTTCACCGCACTGGGTGGCGGGTATCTACCTCGTGCTGATCGCTTTCGCCGCCGTGGGCGCGGCGCTGTTCATGGACAACCTGGCGAACCAGAAGACCGACGGCCGCTCGCTCATCAATGTGATGAAGTACCGGGATTCGTGGATCATCGCCTTCCTGTACATCGGCACCTTTGGGTCCTTCATCGGGTTCAGCTTCGCGTTCGGGCAGGTGCTGCAGCTGAACTTCCTTGCCGGGCTCGCTCACAGCGGCCTGACCCCGGCGCAGGCGGCGGCGCAGGCATCGCTGCACGCCGCGCAGATCGCGTTCATCGGGCCGCTGCTCGGCTCGCTGGCCCGTCCGTTCGGCGGCTGGCTTTCGGACCGCACGGGTGGCGGCAAGATCTCGCTGTACGCCTTTGTCGCGATGATCTTCGGTGCGGGCATCTTGGTGTCCGCCGGAACCATCGACGACCGCACGGCCGGCGCGCCCTCCGGAGCCATCATGACCGCCTACGTCGTGGGCTTTATCGTCCTGTTCGTCGTCTCCGGAATCGGTAATGGCTCGGTGTACAAGATGATTCCGTCGATCTTCGCCGCCAAGGCGCATAGCGCCGGGCTCGATGAAACCTGGTCGCGCACCATGTCCGGTGCCTTGATCGGTGTGGCCGGAGCCATCGGCGCGCTCGGTGGTGTGGCCATCAACCTGGTGCTGCGTGCCTCCTACCTCAGCGCCGCAAAGTCGGCCACCATGGCGTTCTGGGTGTTCCTCGCCTTCTACGTGGTCTGCGCGGCGGTCACCTGGTACGCCTACGTGCGGCGCCCGGTGGGGGTTCCGGTGCCGGTAGTTCTCGATTCCAAAGACGAAGTGGCGGTGTGAAAGTCATGAACAAGAAAGTCGTCGTCATCGGCCACGGAATGGTCGGCCACCGATTTGTCCAGGTGCTTCGCGAGCGTGACGCCACCGATCAGTGGCAGGTCACCGTCCTCGGCGAGGAATCCGACGCCGCGTACGACCGCGTGGCGCTGTCCTCGTACATCGAGAGCTGGGACCGGGACTCGCTGGCGCTCACCGGAAACAGCTATACCGATGACCCCATGGTGACTCTTCATCTCGGCGACCGGGTGGTCGGCATCGACCGGGCCGGGCAGACGGTCACCACCGAAGCCGGCACCGTCCTGGACTATGACGCACTGGTGATGGCCACCGGTTCATACCCGTTTGTGCCCCCGGTGCCCGGCGGCGACGCCGACGGTTGCTTCGTCTACCGCACCATGGATGATCTGGATGCCATCAAGGCCGTCGCCGACAAGTCGCCGGGTGCTGCGGGTGTCGTCATCGGCGGTGGCCTGCTCGGCTTGGAGGCCGCGAATGCGTTGCGCCTCATGGGGTTGGCCCCGCACGTCGTGGAGCTCAATCCTCGCCTCATGCACCTGCAGGTCGACGAGGGTGGCGGTGCCCTGCTCACCCGGTTGGTCACCGACCTCGGACTGACGGTGCACACCAGTGTGTCCACGGCGGCCATCGAGAAGGCAGAAGACGGAACGCTGTCCGTACAGCTGTCGGACGGATCCACGATCGACGCCTCGGTGCTGGTGTTCTCGGCGGGCATCCGGCCGCGTGATGAGCTGGCCAGGGAATGCGGGCTTGAGTTGGCCGAACGCGGAGGTATCTTCACCGATGCCGGTTGCCAGACAAGCGATCTGCACATCTATGCGATCGGTGAAGTAGCCGCCATCGAAGGTCGTTGCTATGGGCTCGTCGCGCCCGGATACACCACCGCAGAGATTGTCGCGGACCGGCTACTTGGCGGCACTTCCGAGTTTCCGGGCGCCGATCTGTCCACCAAGCTCAAGTTGCTCGGGGTGGATGTCGCCAGTTTCGGCGATGCCCACGGTACCTCCGACGGTGCCCTGGAGGTCGTCTTCAATGACGCAACCAAGGGCACCTATGCCAAGCTTGTGGTCTCCGATGATGCACGAACCCTGTTGGGCGGCATCCTCGTTGGTGATGCCAGTGCCTACGGCACCCTGCGGCCTATGCTGGGCCGGGAATTGCCGGCAGACCCGGCTGCACTGATCGCGCCCTCGGGTGCGGAGATCGGCGTCGGCGCACTGCCCGATGACGCGCAGATCTGCTCGTGCAACGCGGTGACCAAGGGTGCGATCTGCAGTGCCATCTGTGAGGGCGCCACCGATGTGCCGGCTCTTAAGGCGGCCACATGCGCCGGAACATCCTGCGGTAGCTGCATTCCGATGCTTAAGCAGATCCTGGCCGCTCAGGGTGTCGAGCAGTCTAAGGCGCTGTGCGAGCATTTCGCACAGTCGCGCGCCGAGCTGTTCCAGGTGGTGCAGGTGACGGGGATCCGGACCTTCTCGGAGCTGATTGCCAAGCACGGCACGGGAACCGGCTGCGACATCTGCAAGCCCACGGTCGCGTCCATCTTGGCCTCCACGTCCAGCGATCACATTCTGGAAGGGGAGCAGGCCGCGCTGCAAGACACCAACGACCACTTCCTGGCCAATATGCAGAAGAACGGCACCTATTCAGTCGTGCCGCGTCTGCCGGGCGGCGAAGTGACTCCGGAGAAGCTCATCGTCATCGGCGAAGTAGCAAAGGAATTCGGGCTGTACACCAAGATCACCGGTGGTCAGCGCATCGATCTGTTTGGTGCTCGCGTCGAACAGCTCCCGCTGATCTGGAAGCGGCTCATCGACGCCGGCATGGAATCTGGGCAGGCTTACGGCAAGTCCCTGCGCACCGTGAAGAGTTGCGTGGGTTCGACGTGGTGCCGGTACGGGGTTCAGGATTCGGTGGGCATGGCCGTCGAACTCGAATTGCGTTATCGCGGGCTGCGTTCCCCCCACAAGCTCAAGATGGGCGTGTCTGGATGTGCCCGCGAATGCGCCGAGGCCCGGGGCAAGGACGTTGGCGTCATTGCCACCGAGAACGGTTGGAACCTCTATGTCGGAGGTAACGGTGGCGCCACCCCGGCGCATGCCAAACTGCTCGCCGGAGATCTGGATTCGGAGACGCTGATCAAATACATCGACCGTTACCTGATGTTCTACATCCGCACCGCGGATCGGCTGCAGCGCACGGCGCCGTGGCAGGAGGCGATCGAGGGTGGCCTCGATCACATCCGGTCCGTGGTGTGCGAGGACTCGCTTGGTATCGCCGATGACCTCGAGGCCGCCATGGCCCGCCACGTTGAGGGCTATTCCGATGAATGGGCGGCCGTCCTGGCCGACGAGGACAAGCTGCGCCGATTCGTGTCGTTCGTGAATGCGCCCGAAGAGCTCGACTCCACCATCGCATTCGACGACAGCGGTCCGCGCAAGATTCCGGTGCTCTTGGGTACCCCGGGATTCAGGTCCGCCACCGAGTCCGCAACGTAGCGAACCGGCGGCGGTAATACCCGGGTAACACAACAGGGGTAGACATGACACAACACGACGAGAAGAAGGGCCGGAGATGACAATTCTGGACGCGCGCCCCCGTCTGAGGCGATACCAGTACGTGTGGTCGACGGTCTGTGCGGTGGACTCGCTCACCCCTGGCCGGGGTGCTGCGGTACTCCTTCCGGATGATGTGCAGGCCGCACTGTTTCTGCTGTCCAACGGAGAGCTGTACGCGGTCGGTAACATCGATCCATACGGTCATGCCGCCGTCATGTCGCGCGGTTTGACCGGTGACCGTGGCGGTGAGCCGACGGTGGCTTCGCCGCTGCTCAAGCAGGTCTTCTCGCTAATAGACGGGCGTTGCCTCGATGATGCGTCGCGCCGGTTGCCAGTCTTCGAGGTGCGGGTGAGCAATGGAAATGTCGAAATCGGAATGCTCAGGAGCCGACACCGGAACGCGGTTGCCGCGTAACGAACAAGAGCGTCGGCTCGACGGATTCACCATCGGTGTCACTGCTGCGCGTCGGTCGGAGGAACTGATCGCGCTCCTGGAACGCCGGGGTGCTGCAGTGGTGTATGCCGCGGCCATCCGGATCATCCCGCTCGCGGATGACGCCGAGTTGCGTGAGGCCACCGAGCTCGTCATCGCCGACCCGCCCGACGTCACGGTGGCCACCACCGGAATCGGGTTCCGTGGCTGGATCGAAGCCGCTGACGAATGGGGTGTGGCTGAAGGTCTCAAGTCGGCGTTGGAGTCCGGGCGTTTGGTCGCTCGCGGACCCAAAGCCACTGGGGCGATTCGCCAAGCGGGGCTGCGCGAAGAGTGGTCACCCGCGTCCGAGTCGTCAGCGGAGGTGCTGGACCGGCTGCTGGAAGAGGGTGTCGAGGGTCGGCGTATCGCCGTGCAGCTTCATGGTGCCGCCACCGAATGGGAACCCATCGCGGATCTCTGTGAAGCGCTGACAATCGCTGGTGCGCAGGTGATTCGGGTTCCGGTTTACCGCTGGGAACCTCCGGAGGATCAGCGCCCGATGGACCGCATGATCTCCATGGCCATCAATGCCGAGCTGGACGGGATCAGTTTCACAAGCGCCCCCGCGGTGGCATCAATGCTGGGTCGTGCCAAGGCAACCGGGCGATTGGATGAGCTACTGTCCGCGCTGCGGGGCAGGGTGGCGCCGCTGTGTGTCGGCCCGGTGACCGCGGCGCCGCTGGAAGTACTGGGTGTGCAGACAACGCAACCCGAACGAGCGCGGCTGGGGGCGTTGGCCCGGCACGTTGCTGATGAATTGCCTAGGCGTGCACCACGTTTCCATGCCGGTGGGCATGTTGTGAGTGTGCGCAGCTGCGGGATTGCGGTTGACGGCGAGACGCGTCAGATCTCTCCGGCGGGAATGGCGTTGATGAAACGGCTGATGGTGCGTCCCGGTCAGGTGGTGTCTCGCGAAGATCTGTTGGGTGTCCTGCCCGGCGGCGGAGACGACACCCATGCGGTTGAGACGGCGATGACGCGCCTGCGGTCTGCGCTCGGTGCGCCGAAAGTGATTCAAACAGTGGTCAAGCGCGGTTACCGGCTGGCAATCGATCCGACCATGATTGGGGAATGCCATGGATGACGGTCTTCGCACATGCGGCTCGTCCGCTGTTGAATACGTCTTGGTCGCGCATGGAACGCGTTCGGCCGCTGGCGTGGAGAACATCGCGGCGCTCGCCGAGGCGGTGTCGCTGCGCATAGGTGCGGTGCGCACCGCATTCGTCGATGTGCTGGGTCCTACCCCGTCAGAGGTGCTGTCGACGATCGAAGGTCCCGCGGTCTTGGTTCCGGCCTTTCTGGCATCGGGATACCATGTGCACCAAGATATTCCGCAGCATGTTGAGCTGAGTGGACATCCCAATGTCGCGGTGACCCAAACATTGGGGCCCGATCCGGTGCTGGCCAGTGTGATGGCCGAGCGGCTGCGCGAGGCCGGGTGGCGTCATGGTGATGCGGTGGTGCTCGCGGCGGCAGGGTCTTCCGATCCCCGGGCTCGCCATGAGGTGCACACCGCGGCGAACATGCTGGCGCATCACACCGGCCCTGTCAGGGTGGGCTATGTCGCCACGGGCGAACCGCGGGTGCCCGACATGGTCGCAGCAGCGCGTGCGACCGGTCGGCGCGTCTTCATCGCGTCGTATCTGTTGGCGCAAGGTCTGTTTCAGGAGCGCCTGGCTGCGTGCGGCGCCGATGGTGTCGCACGGCCGTTGGGTGTGCATCCCGAGATTGTGAATCTGCTGGTGCGCCGATTTGCTTCGGCGGCGGTGCCGGGTGCGCTAGAAGCCGTGGCGGACGTCGCGTAACGCGATTCGTCCGTCCACCGCCAGCACGCCCTCGGCCCTCAACAGTTCGAGCTGTCGGGTGCGGATATGAGGTGCGGGGCGACCGCTTGCCCCGATGACACGATGCCAGGGCAGGTCAGCCGAGTCGGTTCGCATGATCCATCCGACGATTCGTGCACTGGAAAGGCCTGCCGCGTCGGCGATATCGCCGTACGTGGCCACCCGACCGGCCGGTATCGACGCGACCAGCGAGCGCACCAGCTCTACTTGTTCTTCGGTGACGGCCGCCATGTTTACTCCAGGTGTGACCGTATCGCGGCGGCGGTTTCGGTGGGTCGTGATTGGGACACCATATGGTCGCAGTCGACGTCTACCAGCTCGAACCGGTCGCCAAGCTTGGCGGCAAGAGCATCCAGCAGTCCGGTGGTGACATAGGGCGGTGAGGTGCGGGTGGCGCGCAACAGGGTAACGCGAATGATGTTGTCCGGCAGGGTGATATTGCGTGCTAGCTCGCTCCACGCGGTGACCACGGCAGGCAGGTGCATGCGCCAGCCCCACCGGCCGTTCGGCAGTTGGATCAGGTGTTCATCCAGTTCTGCCTCGATGACGTGGTCCGGTACGTCCGACCACGCTCCGGCGACCTTGTCCGACTTTGCCTCGGCGCGGTCGGTGTAATCCGGATAGGCCACCATCTGCTCGGCGATCTGACGCATCCAGTCACCGTCCAGTCCGATCGCCGGGTCCAGCAGCACGAGCGACTTCACGAGGTCGGGTCTGCGTGCGGCCAAATGCAACGCGGTGGCGCCGCCGAATGAGTGCGCCACCACCACAATGGGCCCTGATTGCGTTTCGTCGAGCACCGCGGCCACCGCATCGGCATGCGCTTCCAGCGACCATGGCGCGGGTGCGGGGGAGCGCCCGTGGCCCAGTAGATCCAGTGTCAGGGTGGGCACATCGGGGAGGTGCTCGTCGAGAAGCGGCGCCCAGCGCTTGCCGTGCCCGGTGAGCCCGTGCAACGCCACCAGACGCACGGGTTCGTCGGGGCCGTACCGGTGGGTCTTCAACATCGGTGTCACCCGCGGAATCCTGCCACGATCCGCGGGTGATCTCCGCGCGGGACACCCAGGTCAGGTCCGGTTGTCAGACCCTCGTGCTGTGATCTGCACATGCCGGCGCCGACCACCTCCCCCCGATCGTGGGATGGCGCGGCGGCAGATCTGCTGGACCCGGCCCGGCAAGGCCGGTTCGTCGTGGTCGGCGGTAGCGGAACCGGCAAGACCAGCCTGCTGGTAGACATCGTGGCGGCGCGGACCGCCGCGGGTGCGAGCCCGGAATCCATTCTCGTGCTCACCGGTTCCACCCGGGCTAGCGTCGAGCTGCGCAGCCGGATCTCTGCGGCGGTATTCGAGCGCCGCGGAACCATCGCCATCCGTGAACCCATGGTCCGCACCGTGCACTCGTATGCCTTCGCCATGCTTGCCGCCCACGCGGCCCGTCAGGGCAATCCGCCGCCGCGTTTGATCACCGCTGCCGAACAGGACAGCATTGTGCGGGACTTATTGTGCGGCAACGCTGAAGACAATGGCGGCTCCTGGCCCGCCTCGCTGCGGCCCGCGCTGACGACGGCCGGGTTCGCGACCGGTGTTCGAGATTTCATGGCGCGGTGCACCGAGCGCGGTGTAGACGCCAGAGACCTTCGCGCTATCGGGCGGCGGCACAACCGACCGGAGTGGGTCGCGGTTGCCGACCTTGCGCGACAGTATGAGGAGGTCATGCTGCTGCGGTCCTCGGTGGGGATGGCGGCTCCGCAGGCCACGGTGCCCGCACTCGGCGCCGCCGAGTTGGTCGGATCGGCGCTGGAAATCTTCGCTGTCGATCCGGGAATCCTTGCCGCCGAACGCGATCGGATCGGCCTTCTTCTCGTGGACGATTCCCAGCATCTTGATCCGCAAGCGGCGCTGTTGGTGCGACTGCTGGCGGGGGGTGCCGCGCTGTCGGTGTGCACCGGTGACCCCAATCAAACCGTGTTCGGATTCCGCGGGGCCGACGCCCGGCTGTTGCAGACCGGCGCCGACGACGGGGCCACGACCATCGAACTTCACAGTTCATTTCGCTGCGCGGCGCCGGTCGCCGAACTTGCGAACACGGTGGCGAGACGGCTGCCGGGAAGCTCGCCCGCCCGCGTGATCGAGGGGGCGGAGAGTGCTCCGGGGGCTGCCGTGCGTCTTGCCGCCGTGCCCACCGAAACCGCGGAGGCATCTCTGGTTGTCGACCTGCTGCGACGCTCCCACTTGATCGATGGGGTGCCGTGGTCTCAGATGGCGGTCGTCGTCAGGTCGGTGCCGCGCAGTGGCGCGGCTCTGCGCCGCGCTCTGCAGTCGGCCGGCGTCCCGGTGCACGCGGAGTCCTACGACGGTCCGGTGGCCGCTGTTCCAGCCGTACATGCGCTGCTGCTGGCGGTGTCCTGTGCGCAAGGCAGTCTGAACGACGAGGATGCGGTGACATTGGTGACCGGCCCGATCGGGCGCGTGGATCCGGTAGCGCTCAGGCGGTTACGCCGCCAACTGTTGCGGGCCGAGGAAGCTGCGGGAGGGGATGCGAACAGCGCTGCGCTATTGCGTTCGGTTCTGGTGGATGCCGAAGACACGCGCCTCAGGGCGCTCACCGATATCCAGGCCGCACCACTGCGGCGCGTGCGTGCGGTGATCGCCGCTGTGCGCGAGGCCATCACGTCCGATGCAGGCGTCCTCGATGTGCTGTGGGCGGCCTGGATCCGATCGGGTCTGCAACGCCGTTGGGACGGGCTGTCGCAACGTGGAGGTCCACTGGGCGCGCAAGCAGACCGGGACCTCGATGCGGTGTCCGCACTGTTCGACCTGGCATCCGAACATGTGGCGCGCACACCAGGCATCGGAGTGACGGGATTGATCGACCACATCCGGTCGTTGGCGCTCGCGGGTCAGCGCACGGCGGGTGAGCCCGACGCGGTCTCCATCGTCAGTGCACACGCTGCCGTGGGCCGGCAGTGGGATGTGGTCGCGATCCCCGGTGTGCAAGAAGGGCTGTGGCCCAACACCGCGCCACGGGGCGGGGTGCTGCGCACCCAGGAGCTGATGGATGTGCTGGCGGGCATTGACCACGCCGCGTATGTCGACGGGGCGGCGGTGGCACTCGCTGAGGAGCGTCGGCTGCTGCTGCTGGCAGTGGGCAGGGCGGCTCGCCGCGTTCTTGTCACGGCCGTCGACAACGAGAATGCCGATGTGGGCGGCGGTTCCGCGATGGCCTCCCGTTTTCTCACCGAGCTCATGGTCGCGCATCCGCAATGGGTGATGCCGGAATATCGCGCGGGAGTGCCGGAGTCCCGGACCTTGACCACCGCTAGTCTCGTCGGCGAACTGCGGGCCGTCGTCACCGCATCTGCGGGTACCGTGAGCGATGCCGGTCGTCGCGCGGCGGCGCGTCAGCTGGCTCGCCTCGCGGACGCCGGTGTTTCCGGCGCAGACCCCGGGTCTTGGTACGGGCTCGCCGATGTCAGTAGCGAGGATCCCCTGTGGCACGCCGAGGACGGCCCGGTCCGCATGTCACCGTCCAACGTCGAGACGCTGATGGCCTGCCCGCTGCGCTGGCTGCTGGAACGGCATGGCGGCACGGATCTGACCGATCCGCGCCGTGCGCTCGGAACATTGGTGCATGCGCTCGTCGGTGAGCATCCCGCGGATAACGAGGCCATGTACCGCAAGCTCGACAAGGCTTGGGAGTCAATGTCATTCGAGTCGCAGTGGTATGCTCGTAACGAGCTGCGCAGGCATCATGAACTACTGGAGGCCTTCTCCGCGTGGCGTATGTCGACGCGCGGTGAACTCACCGAAGTCGGTCGAGAGATCGGCGTCGACGGAGTGCTCATGCACGCCGATCACCCGCAGGTGCGGCTGGTCGGTCGCATCGACCGGTTGGAACGTGACGCCGAGGGACGCGCCGTCGTCATCGATATCAAGACCGGTAAGAGCCCCGCCACCAAGGACGACGCGCAACAGCACGCCCAGCTCGCCACCTACCAGGTCGCCGCTGCCGAAGGTCTCATCGCCGGACAACCCGCGGGTGAGCCCGGTGGTGGCCGATTGGTGTACGTCGCGAAACCGAACCTCGATGTCGGGGCCACTCAACGCCATCAGGATCCGTTGACGCCTGCCGCTCAGCAGGCCTGGCGTGACACCATCCACACCGCCGCGGCCAACACGAAGGGGCCGCTGTTCATCGCCCGGGTCAATGATGGATGCGGGCACTGCCCGCTACGCGCATGCTGCCCCGCACAGGCAGAAGGGCAGGCGGTGTGCCAGTCGTGAGCACCTACTCTCCTTCCGAACTATCCAGGGCTTTAGGGCTTTTCGAGCCCACCGACGAGCAGGCCGCCGTCATCGGCGCGCCACCTGGCCCGATGGTGGTCATCGCGGGTGCTGGGGCGGGTAAGACCGAGACTATGGCCGCGCGGGTGGTGTGGTTGGTGGCCAACGGCTATGCCACCCCTGGCCAAGTGCTTGGGTTGACCTTCACACGCAAGGCGGCGGGCCAGTTGTTGCGCCGGGTCAGATCGCGACTGGCCCGGCTAGCGGGAAGCGGGATCATGGCTCCCGTCAGGGCCGACGAGCCCGATCCGGTGATCGCCACGTACCACGCCTATGCGGGAAACCTGCTGCGCGAGCATGGATTGCTGTTGCCCATGGAGCCCAACGCGCGGCTGCTGACGGAAACGCAGTTGTGGCAGCTGGCGTTCCGGATGGTCTGCGACTTCGATGGGGATTTGGACACGGAGAAGACGCCCGGCGCGGTCACCGCTCAGGTGCTCGCGCTGGCCGGTCAGCTGTCCGAACATCTGGTGGACACCACCGATCTGCTCTCCTCGCACGATGAGCTGGAACAGCTGATTCACACTCTGCCTCCGGGCCCGTACCAGCGGGAGGGCCGCCCAAGCGCCTGGCTGCTGCGTCTGATCGAGACACAGCATGAACGAACGCAGCTCGTTGCGATCGTCGTCCAGCTGATGGAGCAGATGCGTGCCCGCGGTGTCCTCGATTTCGGAGCACAGATGTCGCTGTCGGCCCGTCTAGCCGCCGAACACCCCATCGTCGGACAGACCCAGCGAGATCGTTATCGGGTAGTGCTTCTCGATGAGTACCAGGACACCGGGCATGCTCAGCGCATCCTGTTGTCGTCGTTGTTCGGGCGCGGCGTCGATCCCGAGCTGGCGTTGACGGCGGTGGGTGACCCCATCCAGTCCATCTATGGCTGGCGGGGCGCCTCGGCGACCAACCTGCCCCGATTCACCACCGATTTCCCGCTGCCGGACGGATCACCGGCGCCCACACGGGAGTTGCGCACCAGTTGGCGTAACCCGCCGGAGGCTCTGCACCTGGCCAACGCCGTGTCCGAGGAAGCGCGACGGCGCTCGGTGGCGGTACGGCCGCTGCGCCCCCGCCCGGACGCTACCTCCGGCAACATCGCCTGCGCGCTCTTCGGCGATATCGTCGCCGAACGAGAATGGGTCGCAACAAAACTGGCCTCTGTGTACCAGGAGGCACGTCGCGGCGGGAACCGTCCGCCGTCGTCGGCGGTGCTGGTCCGCCGCAACAGCGATGCCGCCCCCATGGCTGAGGTCCTTGCTGCGCACGGTGTTCCGGTCGAAGTGGTCGGATTGACGGGTCTACTCGGTCTTCCTGAGGTCGCAGACACCGTGGCGATGCTCCGTCTTGTCGCGGATCCGACCGCGGGTCCGGCTGCCCTGCGGGTGTTGACCGGCCCGCGATGGCGCCTTGGCGCTCACGACCTGGCCGTGTTGTGGCGGCGGGCGATGGGGTTTGGTCGCGCCGGCTCCGACATGGCAGGGGAGAATGCCGACATACCGTGTCTGGCCGATGCCATCAGCGATCCCGGTGCACCCGAACAGTATTCGGTGGAGGGCTGGACGCGCCTGACGGCCTTGCGGCGGGAACTGACCGCATTGCGCACCCGGCTCGGTATGCCGCTCACCGACCTGATCTGCGAGGTGCAGCGAGTGTTGGCGCTGGATGTCGAGCTCATCGCGGGACAACGCAGCGGCGGCCTGGACCAGCTGCGCGCATTCACCGATGTGGCCGCCGGATTCGCCGAGGCTGCCGACCAGAGCGACCCGGTGAGCGTGATCGCCGCGTTCCTGCAATACCTGGATGCGGCATGGGAGGTCGAAAAAGGCTTCGCGCCAGTGGAAGTCGCGAGTAGCCCGGGCAGGGTACAGATTCTGACCGTGCATTCGGCCAAGGGTTTGGAATGGGACGTGGTAGCGGTTCCGCATCTGAGTGCCGGGGTGTTTCCCTCGGGTGTGGCTGCGCCGACCTGGCTGACAAGTGCCATCGAGCTGCCGCCATTGGTGCGCGGTGACCGCGCCACCCTGGGAGATCGTTTCGGGGTTCCGCAGCTGGACACCGAGGGCATCACGAACCGCAAACAGCTCTCCGACGCCATCGCGCGACACAAGGACAGCCTGGCCACTCGCCGGATCGACGAGGAACGCCGACTGCTGTACGTGGCGGTCACCAGGTCGGCCGAGCAACTCTTCGTCTCCGGACACCACTGGGGCCAGACCGGACTCAAACCCAAGGGGCCGTCCGATTTTCTGGTCGAGCTGCGCGATGTCATCGAAGACGCGATCACCCAGGGCATCCCGTGCGGAATTGTCGAGGAATGGGCCCCCGCGCCTGCGGCCGGCGAGCGCAACCCCATGCTCGATCAGACCGTTGAGGCGCAATGGCCCGCCGACCCGCTGGCGGGCAGGCGCGGCGACATCGAAGCAGGGGCGCAGCTGGTGCGCGAGGCACTCGCCGATACCGCCGCGCCGGCCGAGGATGAGGATCCCGACGGCTGGGCCGCCGATGTCGACGCTCTATTGCGCGAACGAGAGCAGGCCCATCGTCGTCCGGAACGGACTCTTCCTCAGCATCTTTCGGTGACCAGTCTGGTCGAGCTGCGTCAGGATCCGCAGGCGCTCGCGCGCAGGCTTGCCCGCCCGCGTCCCACACGTCCGGACCTCGAAGCCCGGCGCGGCACCGCCTTCCACTCCTGGGTGCAGCGTCACTACGGAGCGGTACGTCTCATCGATTTCGAAGATCTGCCGGGCGACGGCTACGGGGAGTTCGAAGACGCCGAGGATCTCGCGGCCCTGCAGTCGGCCTTCCTCGCCTCGGAATGGGCGGATCGAACGCCCGTCGATATCGAGGTGCCGTTCGAGATCTCTGTCGCCGGGACCGCCGTCCGCGGCCGGATCGACGCGGTGTTCGGACCCGACAACAGCGCAGAGGGAAACTGGACAGTGGTGGACTGGAAGACCGGGCATGAGCCGTCAGGTACCGAGATGGAAGCCGCAGCCCTGCAGCTGGCGGCGTACCGGCACGCCTGGGCGGCGTTGCAGAACATCGATCCGGCGCGGGTGAGCGCGGTGTTCCACTACGTGCGGACGGGGCGCACGGTGGCGCCCGCCGAACTGCCCGAGCTGCCCCAGGCAACCGAACTCGCGAAGCTGACTTCGGAGGCAACTTCGGCGCCAAGTCGCTAGCCAACGCGAATGACGGGCGCCATGTGAGTAGATTGACACCCGTGCAACCGGTGACTCGGACGCGATCGGCATATGGCCGGTAAGTTTCGCCAGCGGTTCCGTGGCATCGACCAGGCGCTGACCGCACAGCCAGACCATGCTCTCGTCGGCGTCCTGCGTATCCCGCAGAATGCCGCCAGCCCATGGCTCGCCATCGGAAAACGAATCCTCATCGCGGTCGGCACGCTCTTCGCCGCGGTGCTCGTGGTGTACGCCGATCGCAGCGGCTACCGCGATGTTGCATCCACCCCGGAGGAAAGCGATCCGCTCAGCTTCCTCGATTGCTTCTATTACGCGACCGTCTCGCTCTCCACCACCGGCTACGGCGACATCACCCCGTACACCGAGGGCGCGCGGCTGGTGAACATTCTCGTGATCACGCCGCTGCGGCTGCTGTTCCTGATCGTTCTGGTCGGCACCACAGTGGAAGCGCTCACCGAACGTTCGCGTCAAGCACTCAAGATCCAGCGATGGAGGTCCCGCGTGCGCAACCACACCGTTGTCGTCGGATACGGCACCAAGGGAAAGACCGCCGTCCAGGCGATGCTCTCCGATGGCGCTACCCCGGCCGAGATCGTGGTCGTTGACGAAGACCAGATGGCCCTGGATTCGGCGGCTGCCGCAGACCTGGTGACGGTGCGTGGCAGCGCTACCAAGTCGGACGTGTTGCGGCTCGCCGGTGTGCAAAACGCCAAGTCGATCATCGTGGCCGCCAACCGGGACGACACCTCGGTGCTGGTCACGCTCACCGCACGTGAGTTGGCGCCCAACGCCAAGATCGTCGCCGCGATCCGCGAGGCAGAGAACGTGCACCTGCTGCGCCAGTCGGGCGCCGACTCGGTGGTGGTCTCCTCGGAAACGGCGGGACGGCTGCTCGGCATCGCCACCTCGACACCGCGCGTCGTCGAGATGATCGAGGACCTGCTGACCCCGGAGGCAGGGTTCGCGATCGCCGAACGCGAGGTGGAGCGCAGCGAGGTAGGCGGCTCGCCGCGTCATCTCTCGGACATCGTCTTGGGTGTGGTGCGCGACGGCACCCTGCACCGGGTGGATGCGCCAGAGGTCGATTCCATCGAGGCCTCCGACCGCCTGCTCTACGTCCGCAACGCCGGAGCATGACATGACTTTCCGTCTTCGCAACATCCCCCTGCTGTCACGCGTCGGGCTCGATCGGGCCGACGAGCTGCGTTCCAACCCTGAGGAATTGGCAAAGGGTTGGGGCGAGGCGGGACTGATCACTCTGGACGTGCGGGGCCGGGTGAACATTGTCGACGGGCAGGTGGTTCTCGAAGACGCGGCACGCGTCGGCGATGTGCCGCCGGAGCATGCGGTGTTCCTCGGGCGCATCCCGGGCGGCCGTCATGTGTGGGCGGTCCGCGCCGAACTCGACGACGACAGTGCGCCCCTGCTGGATTTGCGCCGCTCCGGACAATTGTTCGACGACACCAGTGCGGCCCTGCTGGCCACCGCGATGGCGATGCTGGCCTGGCACGACAGTGCCGGTTACAGCCCCGTTGATGGATCGCCGACCACTCCGGCCAAGGGCGGTTGGGTCCGGGTGAATTCGTCGACCGGCCAGGAAGAATTTCCGCGCACCGACCCTGCTGTCATCTGCCTGGTGCACGACGGCGGTGACCGCGCCGTACTTGGCCGTCAGAAGTTCTGGCCGGAGCGGATGTTCTCGCTGCTGGCGGGGTTCGTCGAGGCGGGCGAGTCGCTGGAGGCGTGTGTGGCCCGCGAGATCGCCGAGGAAGTGGGTCTGACCGTCACGGATGTGCAGTACCTGGGCAGCCAGCCGTGGCCTTTTCCACGATCGATCATGCTGGGTTTCCACGCCGTGGGCGATCCATCGCAGCCCTTCTCGTTCAACGACGGTGAAATCGCCGAAGCAGAGTGGTTTACACGCGATGAGGTACGCGCTGCACTGGAAGCAGGGGATTGGACCACCGCGTCCGACTCGCGCCTGATGTTGCCCGGGTCGATTTCCATCGCCCGGGAGATCGTCGAATCCTGGGCTTACGCCTAAATCAAACGGGCCCTGCGTTTAGACGCCGAGCTTGGCCTTCACCTGGGACAGCGACGGATTGGTCAACGCGCTGCCATCAGGGAACTTCACGGTCGGCACCGTCTGGTTTCCGCCGTTGACGTTGGCGACATAGTCGGCCGCGGCCGGGTCCTGCTCGATATCGATCTTGGTGTAGTCGATGCCCGCAGCCTTCAGCTGCGTCTCGAGCCGACGGCAATATCCGCACCAGGTGGTGCTGTACATGATGAGGCTGGAGTCGCTCGCTGTAGTCACATCCGCATTCAACGTCATACCCCTGGTGGGTGTTCCTCCGGGGTATGTGAGATGTCTCAACGCCGAGAACGGGGTCAGCGACCGGTTTTGTCGGCGGTTGCTGCGAAGATGGCCGGGTGGCGCGTTCTCTCCTCGATGGTCTCGACGATGAGCAGCGTGCCGCCGTCACCGCGCCGCGCGGTCCCGTCTGCGTGCTCGCCGGAGCGGGCACCGGTAAGACCCGCACCATCACCCATCGCATCGCTCACCTGGTCGAATCCGGGCATGTCGCTCCCGGTCAGATCCTCGCGGTCACCTTCACCCAGCGGGCGGCAGGGGAGATGCGCGGGCGGTTACGCGACTTGGGCGTGGGATCGGCTCAGGCCGTCACGTTCCACGCCGCCGGTCTGCGGCAGCTCCGCTACTTCTGGCCGCAGCTGGTCGGCGATACACGCTGGGAGCTCATCGACAGCAAGTTCACCATCGTGGCCCAGGCCGCCAACCGCGCCAAGCTGAGCACCAGCACCGACACCGTGCGCGACCTTGCCGGTGAAATCGAGTGGGCCAAGGCCTCTTTGATCAGCCCCGAGGCCTATCCGGCGGCCGCCGCCAAGTTCGCGCGGGATACGCCGGTGCCCGCCGAGCAGGTCGCGAAGGTTTACGCCGGTTACGAGAAGCTCAAGGCCCGACCCGACGGATCAACCCTGCTTGATTTCGATGACCTGCTGCTGCACACCGCGGCAGCCATCGAGAACTCCGCATCGGTGGCCGACGAGTTCCGGGATCGCTATCGCTGTTTCGTGGTCGACGAATACCAGGACGTCACCCCACTGCAGCAGCGGGTGCTCGACGCGTGGCTGGGCCCCCGCGACGACCTGACCGTTGTGGGTGATGCCAACCAGACCATCTATTCGTTCACCGGCGCCACCCCACAGTATCTGCTGGGCTTTTCCCGCAGATTTCCCGAAGCGACAGTGGTCCGTCTTGAGCGTGACTATCGCTCGACCCCGCAAGTGGTTTCGCTGGCCAACCGGTTGATAGCCGCAGCGCAAGGACGGGTGGCGGGCAGCAAGCTGCAACTTATCGGTCAACGGGCCGAAGGGCCGACCCCCAGATTCTCCGAACACGACGACGAGGCCGCCGAGGCGAAGTCCGTGGCGAAATCGATTGCGACACTGTTGGAATCTGGAACCCCGGCATCGGAAATCGCGGTGCTGTACCGGATCAACGCGCAGTCAGAGGTATATGAGGAGGCGCTCACCGAGGCGGGCATTCCGTTCCAGGTGCGTGGTGGTGAAGGGTTCTTCACACGCCAGGAGGTGCGGCAGGCGCTGGTGGCGCTGCAGCGTGCGGCGGAGCGAGAGCATGCAGACACTCCTGTGCCGCAACAGGTTCGGGAGATTCTGGAGCCGCTGGGTTTGTCGGCCGAGGAGCCGCACGGTGCCCAAGCGCGTGAGCGGTGGGAATCACTGCGTGCGCTCGTCGAACTCGCCGAGGAAGAATGCGTCCGCCTGCCGGAGCTGGATCTGCCGGGGCTCGTGCGCGAACTGCGGGTGCGGGCCGAGGCGCGTCACCCACCGACCGTGCAAGGCGTGACGCTTGCCTCGCTGCACGCGGCCAAGGGCCTGGAATGGGATGCGGTGTTCCTGGTGGGGCTGGCCGACGGCACCCTGCCCATCTCGCATGCCCTGTCGCGTGCCGGCGATATCGAACCGGTCGAAGAGGAGCGGCGGCTGCTGTACGTCGGGATCACCCGTGCGCGTGTGCATCTGAACCTGAGCTGGGCGCTCGCGCGCGCGGCCGGTGGCCGCAAGTCCCGCAAGCATTCGCGGTTTCTCAACGGAATCGCCCCCACCGCGCAACTCCCGGCCGCTGCTACGCCGAGGCGTCGGGGCAGCGGTGCGCGCTGCCGAATCTGCAATGCCGCGCTCAGCACTCCGGCGGCGGTAATGCTCCGGCGTTGCGAGAGTTGCCCATCCGATATCGATGAGGAACTCCTTGTCGCGCTCAAGGATTGGCGGCTCAAGACGGCCAAGGAGATGAAGGTGCCCGCGTTCGTGGTGTTCACCGACAACACCTTGATCGCCATCGCCGAGCTTCTTCCGGGGGATGACGCCGCCTTGGTGGCCATTCCCGGAATAGGTGCGCGCAAGCTGGAGCAGTACGGTCCCGATGTACTGCGTTTGGTCCGTGCCAGAGCCTCGTAGTTCCTTGTTCAACACGTGTCTAGCGCGCAGCGCGATCTCGTCCTAGGCTCGCCCCATGGCCGACGATGACCTCCGCGATTTCGAAGCAGGCACCTTCACACACGAGGGTGAAACCAAGATCGTGTTGAGAAAGGGCAGTGGACCGGCGGTGATCGTCATCGCCGAGATGCCGGGAATCACCCCGAAGGTCGCCAACTTCGCACGCAAGGTGGCCGACATCGGCTGCACCGCCGTCATGCCGCACCTGTTTGGGAATCCCGGACAGAACACGGACCCTCGGGAAGAGGGGTGGTTGCGTACCGCGACCTATATGGCGTCCTCGATGTTCCGCGGCTGCGTGAGCCGCGAATTCACGGTCCTGGCCACCGGAAAGAGCTCCCCGGTGGTGGCGTGGTTGCGGGCACTCGCGCAGAACGAGCACGAGCGCAACGGCGGTCCCGGGGTGGGCGCCATCGGTATGTGTTTCACCGGGGGATACGCGCTGGCCATGGCGGCCGATGACAGGCTGTTGGCCCCCGTGCTGTCGCAGCCATCGCTGCCGGCCGGGCTTACCAAGTCGCATCGCTACAACATCGATATTTCTCCGGAGGACCTGCAGAAGGTTAAGCATCGCTGTCAGCACGACGGGCTCACGGTGCTCGGTATGCGCTTCACCTCCGACAAGCTGGTGCCTGCCGAGCGATTCCAGTTCCTCAGAGATGAGCTGGGGGATGCGTTTGTCGCCATCGAATTGCCCGGCGACGTGGCCAACCCCAATTCGCCGATGCCGGCGCATTCGGTGGTCACCGAACATCTCATCGACGAGCCGGGGCAGCCCACGCGCGCGGCACTGGATCAGGTATTGGATCTGTTCCGTTCCCGGCTACTGACATCTGTGTAACCGGAGATCTGGAAAAGATGCCAGTTCGGAAAAACTGGTTTTGAAGTATCGCCGCAGGTCAAAAATAACTTGTCAACCAATAGATGACCTTTTACTCTGGGCTTCAGGAATTCGCGAGGATTCCAGACCAGACCTGTTCACGAGTGAGTAGACGGAAGGAGGAGCGATGAACACACCCACCAATTACGGCGACACCTTGTGGCGTGATGCCCATGGTGCCTTTGTCGTATCGCCGCTCGCTCCGCCGTCGCTCCTGACGCATGCCGCCGCTGCCAAGCCGGCGGCTCAGAGCATGTCGGCCGTCGGCATTAAGCACCGCGCCGCCGCCGCGAATGTCGCGTCCGTGAATAGGGGATACATCTAGGTAGCCCCTCAACCGCCTCCCAGGCCACGGACCCGACACCACCGGGATCCGTGGCCACTTTTGTTTGAGCCCCAAAACCTCAGACGTGGTTCCGGATCTCGATCGATAAGACACCGATACGAGACCAGCAGTTTTACGAGGAACCGAAGAGGAAGCAGGTGAACGGACACATGATGACCGTCGAAGTGGAGGCCCGAAGACTCGCGCTACCGTGCCACGTCGCGGATGCGGACCTGTGGTTCGCGGAAAGCCCGGCGGACCTGGAGCGGGCTAAGACGCTGTGCGCGGACTGCCCGATCCGGTCGCAGTGCCTGGCTGCGGCGCTGGATCGCGCGGAGCCCTGGGGCGTGTGGGGTGGCGAGATCCTGGAGCAGGGTGCCATCGTGGCGCGTAAGCGTCCGCGTGGACGCCCGCGCAAGAACCCGCTGCCGGCCGCAGATCCCGCCGCGGCATGACCCGGCATGTTGTGGGCCTCGACAACCAATGCTCCCCATCGCCATGTGGCGGTGGGGAGCATTGTTATCAGGGCGTTTTCGCGTTCGGTTCGAAGAACCCCGGCATCCATTCCTCGGCGATCGCCGCGTAGTTCACGTGCGCGCCGAGCTGCACCAGAACCCCGATCATTCCGCCGAGTGTGCGCAGCAGCATGACGTAACCCGGCGGCACCGTCATCTGACGTGCCAGCTTGAATCGTTCGGTGAATCCCTCGTCCAGGAGGTCGGTCGACGCCACCGCGGCTTGCTGGAACCATTCACGCGTGAAATGGAATTCACCGGAGCGCAGCGGATCGACATAGGGCCACAGCGGCCGGATGTAGTCCATTACCTGATCCCCGGACAGCTGGACCTCCGGTGGCATGAATCCGAGCTGCTTGATGAGCCGGATCACCTGCTCCCACTGCTCATCTCGGGCCCAGCACAGCACCTCGCCGAATTCGGGCGGAATGCCGCCGGGGTGCTCGGAGACCGCGCCGAAATCGATGATGCCGAAACGCCCATCGGGCAACAGCATGAAGTTGCCCGGATGTGGGTCGGCGTGCACCAAGCCCACCTTTTCCGGTGACTTGACCGTGAATTCGAGCATCAAGGCGCCGGCGGAGTCCCGTTCCTCGCGGGTGCCCTCGGAGATGATCTTCGAGAGCCGCCGCCCCTCCATCCACTCGGCGATGATCACCTTGGGTGCGCTCGCGACCACCGCCGGGACGAAGAACTTCGGATCTTCGGCGAAGGCCTTCGCGAATGCACGCTGGTTGGACGCCTCCTGGCGGTAGTCCAGTTCGGCCTCGATGCGGTCGCTGATCTCGGCCACCAGCCTGTCGATATCTGCTTTGGGCGCAATCTGTTTGGCCAGTGGTGTCATCCGCTGGATCAGCTTGAGATCGGCGCGCAGCGCATCATCGGCGCCCGGGTACTGGATCTTGACGGCCACCTCGCGGCCGTCCTTCCAAATCCCCTTGTGCACCTGGCCGATGCTGGCCGAGGCGACGGGCGTGTCGTCGAAGGACTGGAATCGGTCGCGCCACTTAGTACCCAGCTGTGCGTCGAGCACCCGATGTACCTTGGCCGCGGGCAGCGGCGGCGCCTCGCTCTGCAGTTTGACCAGAGCCTCACGGAACGGATCGGCGAACTGCGGCGGTATCGCCGCCTCCATCACCGACAGGGCCTGGCCGACCTTCATGGCGCCGCCCTTGAGCTCGCCGAGCACGTTGAACAGTTCGTCGGCGGCCTTCTCCAGGAGTTCGGCATTGACCTCATCGGCCGAGGTTCCGGTCAATCGTTTGCCCACCCCGATGACCGCGCGACCGGCCATACCTGCGGGCAGGCTTGCCAGTTTGGTCATTCGGCTGAGCCCGCCGCGGCGAATATCTGCCATGTCACCTCACATCCTTCAGTGTGGCGTCGTTGCCCCACGTCTTCACGGAATGCTAGCTGTTGCTAGCTGGCGGCAACGGGCTCATCCTCGCGGAAACCGGGAACCCAGTCGCCGATGATCTGCGCGTACGGGACCGTCGCGTCGAGCTGGGCCAAAATGCCCGACAGGCTGCCGAGAACGCGGAACATCATGAGATAGACGGGCGGCAGATCCAGGTGCCGGCCGGTCTGGAACTGCGCCCCACGCAGATCACTGGATTTGGCGGCGACCCGCTGCATCCACTTGCGGCTGAAGTGGAACTCATCGGACTTGAGCGGATCGATGAACGGCTTGAGGTACTCGTCGATCTCCTCCGGTGAGACCTCGGTGCGCGGTGGGATGAATCCCTCCTCGCGCATGAGGGGGATGAGCTCATCCCAGATCCCGTCGCGCTCCAGACGCCAGATGGGGCCCAGGTTCGGAGGGAACCCGCCCTCATGGGTGGCGACGGCACCGAAGTCCATGACGCCGAGGCGCCCGTCGGGCAGCAGCATGAAGTTTCCGGGGTGGGTGTCTGCGTGCAGCAGTCCGCATCGGTACGGGGAGCTGACCGTGAACTTCAGCAGCAGGCGGCCGCACTCGTTGCGTTCGTCTTCGGTTCCGCTGCTGATGATTTCGGAGAGCTTGCGGCCCTGCATCCATTCGCTGATGACGACCTTGGGCGCCGAGGCCACGACTGGTGACACATAGAACTCGGGGTCGCCTTTGAAGGCCTTCGCGAAGGCCCGCTGATTGGTTGCCTCGATGCGGTAGTCGAGTTCTTCCTCGGTGCGCTCGATCAGTTCGTCGATGATGCTTTTGACGTCTGCTCCGGGCACGATCTGTTTGAACAGCGATGACAACCGTTGCATGGTTTTCAGATCTGAGCGCACGGCTTCGTCCGCACCGGGGTACTGCACCTTGACCGCGACAACGCGCCCGTCGCTCCAGACGGCCTTGTGTACCTGGCCGATGCTGGCCGAGGCGACGGGCTTGTCGTCGAAGGACTGGAAACGTTCGCGCCACTTGGTGCCCAGCTGTGCGTCTAGGACCCGGTGGACCTTGTCGGCGGGCAGCGGTGGGGCATCGCTTTGCAGCTTGGTCAGCGCCTCGCGGAAGGGTTCGGCAAAGGCCGGCGGGATGGCGGCCTCGAAAACGGAAAGGGCCTGCCCGAGTTTCATGGCCGCGCCCTTGAGCTCGCCGAGAACCTGGAACAGCTGTTCGGCAGCCTTCTCCATCATCTCGGCGTTGACTTCGTCCTTGGACTTGCCGGTCAAACGTTTTCCGACGCCCAGCGCGGCTCGACCGGCGATGCCTGCCGGTAGGGATGCCAGTTTTGCAGCGCGCGCGGCGCGGCCACGACGGATCTCAGCCATGCGTTACATCATGCCGGGGGCGGCGAGAGTCTGACAACGCAGGTTTTCCATCTCGCTTACGTGGCGGCCGGAGCCTTGCTGTCCTCGTGGAACCCTGGAACCCACTTGTCGATGATGGCGGCGTAGTCGACCGGGGCATCGAGCTGTGCGGCGATACCGATCAGGCCGCCAAGGACCCGGAAGAACATCAGGTAATTCGGCGGCAAGTTCATCTGCCGGCTGGTCTTGAACGACTCGAGGAACTCCTGGCTGCGGAAATCGGTGGCCTTGGCGGTGAGCCGCTGCAGCCACTTGCGGCTGAAGTGGAAGGTCTCGTGGTTGAGTGGCTCGATGTACGGCTCAAGGTAGGAGTTGACCTCTTCGTGAGATACGGAGGTTGCGCTCGGCGGGATGAAGCCCTCCGAACGGAGTACCTCGGTGAGCTCTTCCCACTTCTCGTCGCGGGCCAGGCGCAGGATCGGACCGAAGCCCGCGGGCAGACCACCCTCGTGCGCGGCGCAGGCGCCGAAGTCCATGATTCCGAACCGGCCGTCTTCGAGCAGCATGAAGTTTCCGGGGTGGGTGTCTGCGTGCAGCAGTCCACACCGGTACGGCGAGCTGATGCTGAATTCGAGGAGGAAATGCGCGCACTTGCTGCGTTCCTCTTCGGTGCCCTTGGCGATGATTTCGGAGAGCTTCCGGCCCTGCATCCACTCGGTGATGATCACCTTGGGGGACGAGGCCACGACCGAGGGGACGTAGAACTCGGGGTCGTCCTTGAAGGCCTTCACGAAGGTGCGCTGATTGGTGGCTTCGATGCGGTAGTCGAGTTCTTCCTCGGTGCGCTCGATGAGTTCGTCGACGATGGCCTTGATATCGGCACCCGGAGCCACCTGCTTGAACAAGGAAGACAGACGCTGAATGGTCTTGAGGTCCGAGCGGACGGCTTCGTCGGCGCCGGGGTACTGCACCTTGACCGCGACGGTCCGGCCGTCCTTCCAGACGGCCTTGTGTACCTGGCCGATGCTGGCCGAGGCGACGGGCTTGTCGTCGAAGGACTGGAAACGTTCGCGCCACTTGGTGCCCAGCTGTGCGTCCAGCACGCGGTGGACCTTGTCGGCGGGCAGCGGTGGGGCATCGCTTTGCAGCTTGGTCAGCGCCTCGCGGTACGGCTCCCCGAATTCGGGGGGAATCGCGGCCTCCATCACCGAGAGCATCTGGCCGATCTTCATGGCCGCGCCCTTGAGCTCGCCGAGAACCTGGAACAGCTGCTCGGCAGCCTTCTCGACGAGTTCGGCGTTCACTTCGTCTTTGGATTTCCCGGCGATCCGTTTACCCACACCGAGCGCGGCACGGCCCGCGATACCGGCCGGAAGCGATGCGAGTTTTGCGGCGCGTGCGGCGCGGCCACGACGGATCTCTGCCATGTGCACATCATGCCCGGTCGTGATGAAGTTAACAAAAAGGGGGTCTTCGTCAATTTCCGGTGAAATAGGCGTCGCATGGGCACAAGGGATGTGGGGTCCAATGCCGGGCTGTCAGCGCGTGAGTGGACAGGTCGAGTTCGAGCGTCGCGTTGAGCGTCGCCAGTGGTCCCGGCGCCTGTCCGCGAATCGCCGACAGCACTCGGTCTATCTGTGCCAGTGCCACCGCCGCGGTGCCCAGCACCGTGGCCGGCGCGGCGACACCCACGGTTCCGGTGAGTTGAGCGGCCACCGCGGGCCACTGTTCGTCGCGATCACGCCGGTGGCGGTCGGCGCATTCCAGGCAACTGGTGATGCCAGGTAAAACCATGGGCCCAATCAGACCGGTGCCGTCGCGCGCCCGGACGGACAGATGCGGCACCTCGGCATCGGCCAGTGCCCGAAGTAGCCGGGTGTCGGCAATCAGGTCATCGGCGAGTATCGCCAAATCCACGTGTTGCCAAGACTTTCCGTGTGCCGACTGGGTTGAGCGCTGGATACGCGCCGAGGTGTGCCGGAGCGCCTCGGCGAGGGCATCGGACAGCGGGCCGCGGCCCACGAGCCGGATCACCGGCGAAGCGGCCGTGACGGATCGGGTGCGCCGGATGACGGCGCCGGTGTCGACCAATTCCTCGAGCAGCGACCGAATGTCCTCAGCGTCATGAAAGTCCTTGACGCACTGAAGGCCAAGGATCTGACTCCAGGTGAGTTCGTCGGTCAGGGAGTGCAGCAGCTGGCGTACTGCCGCGGCCGGCGCGGTGGATGAGGGGCGCACGATCACCGCATGACGCGGCATCCACCCGATCTGAACCCCGTCATCCGGCCTCGGCAGCACCGGGCGTGCCGGATCGAGGGCGAAGGTCGGCTCACTGGACATGACCCACTGTGGCATATCCGGCGTGCGCGCCGGGCGGCTGAAAGCCGTTTATCCACAGCCTTATTCGACCCCTGACCAGCGCCGAATGTGTGAGCCGCAGATTTCTCCGGTTTATTCCGATGTGCCCGGATCGAGCTTCTCGATCTGCGCGATCGGGTCGTCGATGGCGTCGGTGTCTCCGCCGACGATGCGATCGATAAAGGCGGCTGGGTTGTCCAGATCGCTGGCATCGGGAATCAGATCGGGGTGCGCCCAGATCGCGTCGCGCTTGTCCACACCCACGGCGTCGGTGAGCCTGCGCCACAGATCTGCGGCCTCGCGAAGCTTGCGCGGCCGCAGCTCCAGGCCCACCAGGGTGCCGAAGGTCTGCTCGGCCGGGCCGCCCGTGGCGCGGCGGCGCCGCAAGGTCTCGCTGAGGGCCGCGGTCGCGGGGATGCGCTCGCCGAGCGCGTCGGTCACCACGGTCTGCACCCATCCCTCGATGAGCGCCAGCAGGGTTTCCAGGCGTTCCAGGGCCTGCTCCTGTTGCGGCGTGGTCTTCGGCTCGAAAATGCCTTGGGACAGAATCTGTTCCATATCGGACGGATCACCCAGCGAAGCGGGGTTGAAGCCGCGTGCGGCTTCTTCGATGGCGCTCATGTCGATCGAGATGCCCTTGGCGTACTGCTCAAGGGTGTCCATCAGCCGGATGGTCAGCCAGCCCACGCCGCTGAACAAGCGGTGGTGCGCGGCTTCCCGGGCGGCCAGGAAGGTCATGATCTCGCTCTTGGACTGTTCAAGGCCTTCGGAGAACGCCTCGATGGCGACCGGAAGCAGAGCCGCGGTGCCCTTGGGGCCCAACGGCAATCCGATGTCTGTGGAGGTCAGCACCTCGCGGGACAGCTGTCCGAGCGCCTGGCCCAGCTGCGATCCGAAGGCCATGCCGCCCATCTGGGTCATCATGCCCAGCAGCGGACCGGCCATGCCCTGGGCCTCTTCGGGCAGGTTCGCCGCCCACATGCCTGAAATCTGTTCGGCGACAGGGTCGACGAGCCGCTTCCAGTTTTCCAGGGTGTTGTCCACCCAGTCGGTCGCGGTCCAGGCAGCGGTTCGGGTGGCCCCGGCGGGCAGCGCGGTGGCTCCGTCGAGCCAGGTATCGGCCAGGTGCACCGCATCGGTGATCGCCGATTGGGTGCCCTCGGTGATGGGCGCGACGAAACCGATTGAGCTTGAAGCGAGTTGCCGGGCGATGTCGTAGTTGACCGCGCCCGCGGACTGACCACTGGCAGCACCGGCGGCAGCCCCGCTGAACATCTGGCCCAGCTGGGTGAAGATCTGCCCGAGGTCGGCGGGATTGAATCCACCAGATCCGAAGCCGAACGGGTCCGCGCCCGACGGTCCCGAGCCAGGGCCCGGCCGCGCGCCGTCGCCCGGCTCACGGTCGGGGTCGTCGCCAGCAGCGAATCCAAAGGGGAGGTCGGCCATATCTCCACGGTACCGCTGGTAGACATGGCCGGATCACGCTGTCAGTGAACGCACCCGTTTTGGCGTGGGATCAGGCCAGGAAGCGCGCCCGGACCTCCGGAGGCGGCACCGGGCAGGTGTCGTACCGCCCGAACACCCGGTAGCGGGTTCGGGCGACCAGCCGGTAGAGCGCATCGCGGATGGGGCGCGGGATCAGTGCGATGAGGGAGGCTCGTCGGGTGCCGCCGAGATAGTCGATGATGCGCACCACTCCGTCGGACCGGATATGAATTCGTTCGGCAGGATCGCCCGGGTTGTCGACGATCACGAAGGAATCGACACCGACGAGTTCGGGGTGCCGCGCGATCACCTGCTTGCCGTACTCACTGTCCAGGGCCGCGAAGCGCATCGTTCCGACCTTGTCGTCCCGCAGGATCTTCTTCACCGCCCCGTTGCACAGTGCGCACACGCCGTCATACAGCAGGACGGGGGCATGATCGTTCATCGGACCTCCACCATGAGACTACCGGCGGGGCCCCGAACAGGGCTTGCCATAGGGTGCAGGCATGAATCGCCGCGTAGCGACGCTGCTGGTCGCGCTGGTCCCGATCATCGCCTTCGCGTTGTTGATGTCGGTGGTCACCGTGCCGTTCGTGTCGCTGGGGCCGGGCCCGACCTTCAACACCCTCGGTCAGGTCGAGGGCAAGGAGGTCGTCGACATCAAGGGCACCAAGGTCGACCCGGTGTCGGGTCACCTCAACATGACGACGGTCTCCCAGCGCGACGGACTGACATTGGCCGACGCGCTGCGGTTGTGGGCGAGCGGGCGTGAGCAGTTGGTCCCGCGGGACGCGGTGTACCCGCCTAATCGGTCCAAGGACCAGGTGGACAAGGAAAACGACCTCGAGTTCAAGAAGTCCGAAGAAAGTGCCGAATTCGCGGCGCTCGGATATCTCAAGTACCCGACGGCGGTCACGGTCCTGACCATCAGCGATGACGGTCCGTCCAAGGGCAAGCTGCAGGAGAACGACGCGATCACGGCGGTGAACGGGCGGCCGGTGGCCAACCTGGAGGAGTTCACCGGAGCGCTCAAGGTGACCAAGCCCGGTGAGGTGGTGACGCTTGACTACAAGCGCAAGAACCCCGAAGGCAGCAGTAAGACCGAATCGGTGAAGATCACGCTCGGCAAGAACGGGGATCGTGACTACGGGTTCCTGGGGGTCGGAGTTGTGCAGGCGCCGTGGGCGCCGTTCACCATTGATTTCAACCTGGCCAATATCGGTGGGCCGTCGGCCGGGCTGATGTTCAGCCTCGCGGTGATCGACAAGCTGACGCCCGGTGAACTCGACGGTGGAAAGTTCGTCGCCGGAACGGGAACCATCGACGCCGAGGGCAAGGTGGGGCCCATCGGTGGAATCACGCACAAGATGCAGGCAGCCAAAGACGCTGGAGCAACGGTGTTCTTGGTGCCGGCGGCCAACTGTGCCGAGGCCAAGACGGACGGTGGGCAGGGGCTCACCATGGTCAAGGTAGGCACCTTGGCCGAAGCGGTTGACGGGCTCAACGCCCTTGATCGCGGTGGTCAAGCGCCCAGTTGTTAGCGAGCCTCACCACCCTCGATGCTGGCCGATGCCCGCTGTTCTGCGGCTACAGTGGGGCTGAGAATCGAAGCGCGAAAATTGAGCCGTGCTTGAACACTCGACGAGGAGCGTAGCGACGTGGGAATGCGGCCGAATGGGGCTCTGCCACGACTGACCCGACGGAGCCGGCGACTGGTCGCCGCGGCGTTGGTGATCGTGGTGTTGTTGTTGATCGGCCCGCGCCTGGTCGACACCTACATCAATTGGCTGTGGTTCGGCGAGCTCGGATTCCGTGGCGTATTCACGACCGTGCTGCTGACCCGGCTGGCCTTGTTCCTGATCGTCGGAATCTTGGTCGGTGCTGTGGTTTTCGCGGGCTTCGGATTGGCATACCGGGCGCGGCCCGTGTTCGTGCCCACCAAGGGGCCGGGTGACGCGCTGGCGCAGTACCGTGCTCTGATCCTCTCGCGGGTGCGGCTTTTCGTCGTCGGTGTTCCGGTGCTTATCGGTGTGCTGGCCGGCATTGTGGCCCAAAGCTATTGGATGCCCGTGCAGCTGTTCCTGGAGGGCGGGGACTTCGGTATCAAGGATCCACAGTTCGGCCTGGATCTCGGGTTTTTTGCCTTCGAGCTGCCGTTCTATCGATTCGTGCTGACGTACCTGTTTATCGCGGTCTTCGTCGCGCTCATCGTCAACGCCTTGGTGCACTACATCTTTGGTGGCATTCGGCTGTCCGGTCGTTCGGGCACGCTGTCGCGTCCGGCACGCATCCAGCTGGTGACTCTTGCCGGAATTCTGGTGCTGCTCAAGGTTGCCGCCTACTGGCTAGATCGGTACGAACTGCTTTCGCACACGCGGGCGGGGAAGCCGTTCACCGGCGCCGGTTACACCGATATCAACGCGGTGCTGCCGGCCAAGCTCATCCTGCTGGCCATCGCGGTGATCTGCGCGGTCGCGGTGTTCTCGGCGCTGGTGCTCAAGGATCTGCGGATTCCCGCGATCGGCCTGGCGCTGCTGCTGCTGTCCTCGTTGGTGGTCGGCGCCGGCTGGCCGCTCATCGTGGAGCAGTTCAGCGTCAAACCCAATGCCGCGCAGAAGGAAAGTGAGTACATCGCGCGCAGCATCAAGGCGACGCGCGATGCCTACGGACTGACCGACGACGTCGTGACCTACCGGGACTACAGCGGTACCGCATCGGCGCCCACCGGCAGTGAGCAACTGGCCAAACAGGTTGCGGCCGACCGCTCCACGATCGCCAACATCCGCGTCTTGGATCCCAACATCGTGAGCCCGGCCTTCACTCAATTGCAGCAGGGCAAGAACTTCTACGCCTTCCCCGATTCGTTGTCGATCGATCGGTATCAGGACAGGAGCGGCTCGCTGCGCGACTACGTCGTTGCCGCACGCGAGCTCGATCCGGCCAAGCTTCGTGATAACCAGCGTGACTGGATCAACCGGCACACCGTCTACACCCACGGCAACGGATTCATCGCCGCACCGGCCAACACCGTGCGCGGAGTGGCCGATAAGCCGGACGAGAACGGCGGGTACCCGGAGTTCCTGGTAAATGCCGTCGATGACAACGGCAAGGTCCTTTCCGACGGCCCGGCGGCGCTGGCTCAGCCGCGCGTGTACTACGGCCCGATCATCGCCAGCGACACCAACGACTATGCGATCGTCGGCAAGAACGGTGACGATCGTGAGTACGACTACGAGAACAACTCCGGAACCAAGAACAGCACCTACACCGGTACCGGCGGCGTGCCGGTCGGCGGTGCGCTGGCACGGACGGTCTTCGGTCTGAAGTACGCCGAACGGAACTTCCTGTTCTCCAACGTGATCGGGGACAACAGCAAGATCCTGTTCAACCGGGACCCAAGCCGGCGTGTGGAAGCGGTGGCGCCGTGGCTGACGGTCGACAGCGGGACCTACCCGGCGATCGTCGACAAGCGCATGGTCTGGATCGTCGACGGCTACACCACGCTGGACAACTACCCGTACTCGCAGCAGACGTCGTTGTCGGAGGCCACCTTTGACAGCCAGGTCGGCAAGACCGGGGGAGCGCTGCCCAACCAGCAGGTGTCGTACATCCGGAACTCGGTCAAGGCGACGGTGGACGCGTACGACGGCACCGTCACCCTGTATCAGCAGGACGAGAAGGATCCCGTGCTCAAGGCATGGATGAAGATCTTCCCCGGAACGGTTAAGCCGAAGAGCGACATCTCGCCGGACCTCGCGCGCCACCTGCGCTACCCAGAGGATCTTTTCAAGGTGCAGCGGACGCTGTTGGCGCGCTACCACGTCAACGACCCGGTGACCTTCTTCTCCACCAGTGATTTCTGGCAGGTGCCCGATGATCCGAACGCGTCCACCGGTTCGCAGCCCCCGTATTACATCGTGGCCAAAGACATCACCAAGAACGACAATTCGGCCTCATTCCAATTGACAAGTGCGCTTAACAGATTCCAGCGTGACTTCCTGGCCGCCTATGTCAGTGCCAGCTCCGATCCCGAAACCTACGGGAAGATCACCGTTTTGACGGTTCCCGGCACGGTGCAGGGCCCCAAGCTGGTGAACAATGCGATCACCACCGACAACCAGGTGTCTTCGCATGTCGGCATCATCAAGAACCAGAACATCCTGCGGTGGGGCAACCTGCTGACACTGCCGGTGGCCAACGGTGGATTGTTGTTCGTCGAGCCGCTGTATGCCTCGCCGGGCCAGGGCGATCAGTCCTCGTATCCGCGCCTGATCCGTGTGGGCATGTTCTACAACGGCAAGGTCGGCTACGCGACCACGGTCAGGGATGCTCTGGACATGGTGTTCGGGCCCGGTGCCGGTGCGACGGCAACTGCCCCGGCGGCCGAACCCGGAAATGTGAACCCGCCGCCGCCCAGCGGTCAGAACGTCCCGATCGTTCCCCCGGCTGCCGTGCCTCCGGCGGGGTCGTCGGAACTGTCCTCGGCGAAGACCGCCGCGCTGCAGGAGGTTCAGCGGGCCATCGGCGAGGTGAAGGACGCCCAGAAGAGTGGGGACTTCGCCCGGTACGGACAGGCCCTGAAGAGCCTTGACGACGCGATGACGAAGTTCACACAGGCCAAGTAGCTTCCGCCGAATGTCGACTTTTCGGGCCAAAGTCCGAGATGGAGGGCCGGAAAGTCGACACGCGGCCGAGGCGTTCGTGGGTGCGTAACTGCAGGCCAGGTAAACGATTTGGTGCCACGCGCTGCGCCCGGTAACCTTGTGTTCACCACCGCGGGGTGGAGCAGCTCGGTAGCTCGCTGGGCTCATAACCCAGAGGTCGCAGGTTCAAATCCTGTCCCCGCTACTAGGTCCCCAGGCCAGAGGCTTAAACGCTTCTGGCCTGGGGTATTTTTTTGGACCTAAATCGGCCAAGTCATCAATAAATCATCACTAATTCGCAGGCGGTTGCATCGCGCGATCCAATACGTCAGCGGCCTCGGGGTGCGCCTTACCGCGTGCGCGAGAGTGCCGCAGGGTGGTATTTATGTCGGCCTGCCCCAGCGAATCAGCAATCACGCGCAGGGGTAGTCCGGCGTCGTCCTTGGCCGTTGCTCCAGCTTTGCGGAAGCTATGTGCCGTGATGCCATCGGAGATGCCGAGCGCAAGCCGAATGCGCCGCCAGTCCGTGTCGACGTTCGTCGGATCACGCGGCGTCCAGTTGGTCGACGGGAAAACCAAGTCGGCATACCGGTCGTCGATCTCGTCAGGGTGGAGCAGCTTTCGTGCCGCCAACACCTTGCGGCGCGATTCCAGCGTCTTGATAGCGAAATGGGGGATTGAGATCGGCTGTATCCGGTTCTTCGGGTCGTCGGTACGTGTGACACGCACGAGGCCCTGTCCCTTGACGCGGATGATCTTCCCGGACGGAACGTATACGCGGGCCTTGAGGTCGAAGTCTGGCCAGATAGCCCCGCGGAGCTGGCTCGCGCGCAGGTTCAGGCCGAAGAGCAGATCCACGTAATCGGCCATGTCATCCTTGCAGAACTCGGCGACAGTGGGCGGCTCGTACCGCTTCAACGGACTGGGGCGCTCCCGTTCGGCCTTGGAGAGGATGCGTGGGCACGGCGCGGTGGACGTGCGCACCGCGTCGAGGATGAAGCGAACGTGATCCACGGCGATGTGTTCTGCCCCGCCTGTGCGCCCCTTGGGCTTGGCGTCGCGCACCAACTCCACCTCACGCACCGGGTTGATGGTGAGCGCGCCGTCGCTTACCCGGATGGCGTATCGGAACATGCCCGAGAGCGCGGACCGGCACCTCTTGGCCGACCCCGGTCCGTGTGCCTTGGCCAGCTCGGCGAGGTAGGCCTCGATCACCGTTGTCGGCGTCTCCGTCAGCCGACGACCCCCCAACCGTTGAATGAACCGGCTTGCCTCGCGGTCGTAGGCAACCAGCGTGTTCTCGGCGCGGCCTTGCGAGACCAGGTAGGGGCGGTAGTGCTCGGTCCACAGCATCGCGATGGTGGTGCGCGTCGTGATGGCGGCATTGAGTGGAGACACCGAAATCGCTGCCGCCGCTGCCAGTACCGCGTTGCGCGCCCGAGCGCCGTCCCTGTCCGGCACTGGACGGCCCCGAGAGTCATTGCGTGGTGGGCTGGTCCGCATGACTTGACGGGGCTTGCCGCTGGCGTCGCGAACCCGGACCTTGGCCTGCCACACGCCGGGGCGAAGCTCGGTCAGGTCAGGGTCGCCGGGTACCCCGATAGGTCGGGGTGGTCTACCTCGCATAGGTGTTTTCTCTCTGTTCCGTTCTACTTCAGAAGTATTGGCAGAAGCTCGACACAAGCGTCGCCCAATTCTCGAAGACGAGGCCGGTGGTTGCGATGATGAAACCGCCTAGCGCGCAGATGATGTCGCGCAACGCGAAGAACTTGCTGTCTTTTTCCAGTTTGGCAATTTCTGTGTCAATGACAGCTTTCGCTCTGTCGTCAATCAGAGCGTCCAAGTCAGCCAGCGCGTTCTCGATGTTCTCAAGTCGCTCGTCAGGATCGGTAGACACGATCTTTACGCGCGGCGTGTGTCCAGTAAGTGTGAAGCTGGCTGGTTGTGGCGTAATCACGATGTCCCCGCTAAGTTTCGCAAGGGGCTGGGGTATTTCAAACCGAAATGAGTTTCTGATCGTTTTGCGCCACTGCCTAAATCGTTCTGATACGCGATACCAGACGTACACCAGGCCCAGCCCCGTGATGATCGCACCAACTACTTGCATCCAGATTCCTAGAGTTTCCATGCACGTCTCCCTATCCGCCGCAGTCTGTTCACAGTCTGCGCGTCGAACGCGAGCGCCTCTGGCGTTTCGATGATGACGTTCAATCGCTGCTAGTAGCGGACGGGGGACAGACCGAATCGCTTGCGGATCGCCTCATCCTTCCGCCTGGCAGCTTCCACCAGATTCGTTCTAGTTCAAGGGCTTCTGCGATGTTCATGGCCGTTGTGGATCTTCCACCCGATCGGCGAGCCAGGCCCGCTCGGCGGGCGTGAAGCTCTGTCGCCGAACACGGACGGTGTGAACGTCGGTCCACAGCTCCTCGGGTAGCTCACGGTTGTCGTTGGTCCATTGCAGGCCTTGCAGCAATGGGACCGAGCGAGCCGGAACGGTGACCCTCGATCAGGCATTCGAGCTACTCGGAGCCGTGCTCGCGGGCGGGTTCCTTGGCGCCGCCATCAAAGGATGGGTCGACCGGAGAAACGGCAAGGACACCAACGCGAACACCAAGGATGCCAACGACAACGCCGATTGGAAATCGTTCTGCGCCGAACAGCGCGAGACCTTCGCGACCGCGATGGACGAGCAGCGCAAGGCCCACGACCGAGCCATTGGAGCGATGAGTGCAGCGCACGACCGGGCCATGCGAAGGCATGAATGGCCGAATCGCCACGCTCGAAAGTAAATTCAACACCGAGCACGACACGCTGAATGTGGCTCTGTCACATCTGCGGGAGCTTCGCGCATGCCGTATCTGCGACGTGCCGCCACTGCCCAAACCACTGGAGGGGAGGCTATAGCAGGCTGGTGGTGGTCACGCCTCCTCTTGTGCGAATCGCATCGCGATCTCTACGTCTCGTGGCTCGTCTTCGTCAGAAGAGATCGTAATTCCTTCCATCGCATGGGCGATGAGTCTTTTTTCGAGCTTCCGAAGGTTGTTGTCGTTGGAAGATGATGCTTCCGCGATCAACTTCGCAACGAGCGCGGCTTGCCTGGCAGTCAATTGTTTGGCGCTGCGGAGGGCCGTGATTTCTTTGAGTTCGCGGAGTGTCCTGATTGTGTCCTCTGAAACCTTGGTGTTGATGTACTTGTTGGTCAGCCACAACAAACTGTCGAGCATTACCTGATGATAGGAATGTCCGGGCGAGGCACCTGCCATCTCAGCTACAAGCTCGGGTAGTGGTCCCATGATCCTGCCATGTACGGTGGAGAACCAATCGCCCTTCTTGGAATCGTTGGTGACAAACAGAATTGGCCGATTCGCGTTCTTTGCGTGCTCTAGCAGCTCAGCCCAGACTAAATAGTCCCCGGTTGCGTCGGCCTTATTCTTCGCGTCAGCATTGCCCGGCGGACGCCCTTCGTCTATCCGTTTTTGGGCCTCCTCGCGGCGTTCTTGAAGGCTCTGGGCTGACGGCTTTTTCCCGAGGCGTGGCCCGCTGGCAATCCTGTCGAGCTCGTCGCGAACGGGATCGTTAGTTCTGGCCTCTTTGAGGTCGAGTATGTGGTTGGCACGAAGCTCGGCGTACTTGCTTTTGAACGCCTCAAACGATCCTGTGAACGCTTCTCTGATTTCGTTGCGGACTGCTTGATCACGGATGGGCTTAAGGGCAGTGTCCAGTGTGTCCTCTGCTGCCTTCTGGAGGTCTTCGGCGACTCGATCGAAAGTGTTCTGTGCATCATGTAATGCGGAGGTTCGATTCTTCTGATACTCGTACGCCGCCTGGTACGGCACGAAGAGCCGATCACCTATCTTCTCAAGGGCTGTAAGAATTTCCTGGCGACGACCAGCTCCCACCCGGTACAGGTCCAGTAGGGCGTTAGCGTCCAAGGCGATCGTCCCTTCGGTGACAATATGTGCGATCACCTCATCGTCGGGGTAATACCACTCGCTGAACACTTCCCGCATCGCAACGCTCCCATCGTCGGAAGCAGAACTATAGCCGGGCACGAAGGTGCTGGAGGCTGATCCGCGGTCAATTCATCAATAAGGAGATCACCATGACGACACGGACACCGGGCCTCGACTACTTCAAGCTCAAGGGCTTCATGGATGCCGTGGTTACCGACGAGGTCGACGAGAACCTCGTACCGGATCGCAAGGGCATCAACGCCAGGGTGACCGTGACCCCGCTCGTCAACGACAAGGATTACCCAGAGGTCGTGGCGACGATCGAGGGGGCACCACGCATCGAGGTTCTCTGCCCAGTGGTGGGCCGACTCGATGACGGCGTTCTGAAAACGACTGCTACACAAGCGGATATCTGGCTTGTCGCGAATACCGCCATCATCGGCCTGCCTGACGACGCACTGGTCTACCGGGTCGAGTTCTCAGAAAGTTGTGTTCAACAAGGGCCAAGACCGACACCTGATGCCGCGCAAGTTCGCGGCCCGAACATCGCTGACGCCGTGGTCGACCTCTCCTCGATCGCGGTTTAGGGGCTACTTGCCGCGAAGCCACCGCGTCAGCGCCGCGACCTCATCGACTACTTTCTGGTCTAGGTAGTCGGCGTTGGCCGCGACAATCTTGCCGATTTGCTCGACCCTTTGGTCAAATGCGTTGGCGCACACTGCGGCAATGTGTGGGCCAAGCTTCTGCATCTCAGTCGCCGAGAGTCTCGGGTCCAAATGGATGGACTCCACACGGCCTCGGGCATCAACCGTCACCTTCACGAGTCCGCCCTGATCCTCGGCTTCGCCGCCCTGTCGCTGGACGCGCCGGAAAATCTCTCCCTGCTCGGCCTCGAAGCTGGAAGCGTTACGCTCGGCTCGACGCGGCTGGTCATCCCACGCGGACTGGAGAATCGAATCCATCAATCGGTCTCGCGCTTCATTTCGGCGAGCGGCACATTGTTGGAATACAGATCTATGACGATGCCGTTGTTCTTCCAGTTCAGATAGCTATTGCGATTGTTGTTGAATGTGAATAGCCACTGGTCGCCCTTGCGTCTCCTTGCTGCTACTCGCAGTGCTGGCATGACGTTGTAAACGCCGTCATAGCGCCAGGGAAGTTCGACGCCCCAACCAGGCAGCGGCCAGCGGTCCGGGATCTTTGGGATGCTGACCCATTTTCCTTCGAGCTTGTCGACGTAGAGCTGGCCGAGGTACTTGACGAAAGGCATTTGTCCATCGAAGTCGGCATCTAGTGCGGCAGTGTCTTCAAATCGCTCAAGAAAGACCTTCTCTACGAAACCGATTGCCTCGTCTGAAAACCAGTCGTCTTCGGGTATGCCGGGGAACCAGTCTGCAGGGGTCGAGGCGTACAGCTGGATACCCAGTTCAAGTGCTTCGACCCATGCCTTGAAGCTAGGTCGCTCCTGAGCTTCGACAAATTCGGGGATGTCCCACCACCAGCGAGGATTGCTCACCACGCCCCCTCAACTTTGAACCGTCCGCCAGTACTCGATTCGAGGTCGGCGAGCCGCGTCATTTGCGATGGGGTGAGGGGCTCCTTCAGATAATAGGTAATTTCCCAGTCCCTTTCCGTAACATACTTTTTGTCGATAGCAAGCTGCCGAGCGAAGTCTCCTTCCGGCACTGACCCACTCTTGATCTCCGCCGCGCGCTGATTCGGGATGTCCGCATAGTCCCATATGCGCGAGCCCTCCTGAAATCTTCCGGGGCCATCGGGGGCGACCTGCTGGTGTTTCCAGCCGTTCGCTTCGGTCAGTCCGTGCTCGTCCCTAATACGAAATTCTTCGGTGTCACCCTGCTCGCCAATTCTGTCCCAACGGTCCCTCTCCTTGAGGTAGTCGTCGTAGGAGCGGTAGGGTTCGCCCTTGCTCTGCTTTCCCTTGACGTATTTTTCGTAGTCACGTTCTCGGCCAAGTTGTTTGAGTGACTCTTGCTCTTGTGCGCCGACGCGCCCAGCGTTCGCGCCCGTTGCGGCGACACGCACGACGGGGAGTGCCGCGACGCGGGCCATTGCCGTCGAGACGCTGGCTGCGGCGGGCGCCACACGCGCCCCGCCTGCTGCGACCGCGACGGCGGCGCCCTCAAAGCGAGTGACAATGGCGGCGACCTTCGAGCCGACTTGAGCGAGCTTGGCGGCCGTGATGCCTGCTGCGGCGTAGTCGCTACCGCCAGCAGTGACGGGCGTGAGCAGTGCCCCAGCGGCCCAGATTAGGGCAGTGGTGATACCGAGTTCGGCGACCGCATTTTCGATGGCTGAGTGGGCTTCATCGATGTTGCGTGCGTGGTCTGCACACATCTGGGCTAGCGCTTTGGCGTTCTCCGAGACCGTGAACAACTGTTCATAGACATCGGAGGCGACGCTCCAGCCCGCTTCGATGTCTTCGGCGTCTTGGGCGCGTAGCTGTCCCATGCCTTCCCACAGAAGCTCGGCTTGTCGAATGGTCCACTGTGCTATGAACTTCCATTCGCTCTCGGCTTTGCGTAGCTGGTCCTGGTGTCCGTTTGGCCAGAGCTTGCCCTGTACGTAGGAGACGATGAGGTCCCACCACCACGGCCCCGGCGAGGGATCGCCCATCGCGTTCGGGACGTTGGGCGTAGGAGGGCACCCGAAGGGTTGTTCGGGCATCGGGCCGATATCCGGCGGCGGCTTGTGGGCGGCGGCTGCATTGGCGTCGTTGTAGTTGTGCGCCGAAGTCGCCAGGATCAGGCCGACTTTCGCGGCACCCTCACCCATCTTGCCCAGCGCCTCGACCAAGCTGTTGGCGGCGCTGTCATACGAGGATGCGAATGTGCTTGCAGCGGTGTCAGTTCCCGCCATACCTGCGAATCCAGACAGGTTGTTCGTCGCCTTGGTAACAGCGTCGGTCAACTGCAATCCAACGATGTTGATGTTGCGTGCCGCCGTCAGGACTGCGGCAGGGTCAACCCGCGTCACCGGCCCTGCCACATCGACTTGTTGGCCGTGATTGCCTTGTCGTAGTGGCCGTGTGCGTCATTCACCGACCTCGAGAACTCGGAGAGCCCCTCGTCCACCTTCGCCATGCCTTGGGCGAGCTTGGAGAAAAACTCGACCTGCGCGTCACGGGCCTGGCCTGACCAATCCGAGCCCAGCCGCATCACGGTGGTCTCTGCCGACTCGATCTGTTCGACGAGGTACTTGCGGAAGGCCCGCAGATCGTCGTACACCTCTTTGAGCTGCGGCACCGACACTTCGAACTCGGCATCACCACTGCCGCCTGGCTTCTTAGAGATCACTGGACGCCTCGCGGAGCGCCTTCGCGGTGTCGATGATGTGGACTGCCATCTTGATCATCGCGGCCTGCACTAGCTCGAATCCCTCGTCCCAGTCGGCCCACAACTCCTTGTGGACCTCGGGGGCGATGCCTTTCCATGATCCGTGTAGCAGCTGCTCGACATCGCCCTTGGTTGACCCGTAGCGGGACTTCACGTCCTCGGCGCTCTTGATCAGCCACTCGGCAGCCGCCACCATCTCCCGATATCGGACGAGAAGGACGGTCATGTGATCCCCCTAGCAACATGTTGTTAGCTGATTTAGAGACGGTACTACGGGCACAGTGGGCGGGGTAGTACAACCAGTTTGATAGCAAATACTTTGTCACGACGGAGACCCTGAAAACGGCCAGCGAGGTCATCAATAAATCATCACTAATTCGCGCGACGTGACGACTTTTCGCAATTGTGTTCGGCTGTCCGCGACTGTCCAAATCTGAAAGTATTCGCAGGTAGCAGGTGGTATCAAGGCTGTCCTTGACTGCCCAAGATTGTCCGTGGTAGTCCACATTTCGCATAACCCAGAGGTCGCAGGTTCAAATCCTGTCCCCGCTACTAGGTACGCAGGCCAGAGACTCAGTCTCTGGCCTGCGTCATTTTTACTCCGAGATGTTCGGCCACTCTCGCGCCCGGCTCGGTAGCATCCCTGCGATGGCCATCAAGCTCGAAAACGTGGGCATCGCCGTTGAGGATCTCGAAGCCGCTATCGCGTTTTTCACCGACCTCGGTCTCACCGTCCTCGGTCGCGCCACCGTCAGCGGTGAGTGGGCCGACACCGCCGTCGGTTTGGACGGCAATCACGCGAACATCGCCATGCTTCAGACGCCAGACGGCCATGGTCGGATCGAACTCTTCGAGTACATCCATCCCGAAGCAATCGCGTCGAAGCCCACCCTTCCCAACGACATTGGCATGCATCGCGTCGCCTTCTCGGTCGACGACATCGACGACGCCATCGAAATAGCCGCCAGGCACGGCTGTCATCCGCTTCGCGGTGTCGCCACCTACGAGGACATCTACAAGCTCACATACCTTCGCGGTCCCAGCGGCATCCTCGTGATGTTCGCCGAGGAGCTGAAGAAGGGTTGAGGGAGGTTGACGGGCCGACCCGCCGAGACATGGAACGCCGTGGACTCGGCGGTCTTGCTGACGGTCGCGAAGCACCGCTGACCCCGTGGCGAGCGCTATCCGTGGCAGGTGGCGGTTGAGTTCTGCGCCGCGGCGGTGTTTTCGACCTTGACCTTGCCGTTGACGATCAAGCGGCAGGTCGCTTCGGCCTCTGCGGACTGGGCACTGACGAAGTACGGAGGATCGGTGATATCGCTGGTAAAGGTCCAGGTCCAGGTGCGCTGAGAGCCGTCGACGGGCTGCTCACGCATATGCCCGAGGCTGTCTCGCCAGGTGATCGCCGTTAACGGGCGATCTGAACTGATGACGTAGAGAACAGTGTCCGGGGGCTGCGGGGTGATGGCGAGCGAAGCGCCGAATGCTGTCGCACCGACCGCAGTGGTGCAGACGGTGATCAGAGTTGCTGCGAGTGCCACGGATCAGCCCTCGTCGCTCTCTGGGGTCGAGACCATGAGCTTCATTGCCCGTCCTTATCTTGTTGTGCTGAGGGCACAGTACGCCCGATCACGTTCACGCCGTGGCGATTTGACGGTCTGAATTCGGAGGAATCGATCCCCGTTGCGCGCGTGGACCCCGGCCGCGAGATGATGGGCATATGGGTCTCATCGCGTTACCAAATGCCGTGCTCTCCGATGCCGATATCGCCGACGCATTGAGCCGCGCCGTCCGGGTGATCAACCCCGTCCTGACCGTGCTGGCGCAGTCCGATCCCTTTGGACTCAAGGAGCGCACCTACGAGCTGGGCGAAGGCGAGGGAGTCGCAGACAAGGCGCTTGATGCCCTGGCCTGCGCTCTGAACACGGCCACCACCCCGGGCACCCGGGCCTGGGAGCAGCTGGACACGCGCGGAAAGGTGCACTGGTGGGTGCAGCGCGTGGGCGCCGTCAACACCGTATTCGTCGCGTTCCCAGGGATTTTCGGTGCCCTCGCGGCACGGCTGCCCGTGCAGGACCTGCTGGGATTCTCCAACCAGGCCATTGTTCTGGTGGCCATCGCCCGCGAGCTTGGTATCGGTGATCACCAGGAGCAAGTCCGGCTGCTGGCGAAGGTGCTGTGCAATCGCACCCTCAGCGATGCGGCGCTGGCCGGTGCCGACGATCAGGACCCGGAGACGCCGCGGAGCTGGTCGCCGTTCGCGCTGGCTCGCACCCTGTGGCACCTCGCGGGCATCCTGCGGGCCATCGGCGACGAGCTGGAAAAACGGCCGCAACCCAAGCCGATTTTCCGTTATCTGGGAATGCTGCCGGCGGTGGGCAGTGTGGCCGGATATTTCGGCGAGTACGGGGCTCTGCGGCGGGCCGCGAGCGCGGGGGAGAAGAGCATCGCCGCGCAGTCACGACCTGCGTACGCCTAACCGCGTCCTAGTCGCCGAGGTTCTCGTCCAGATGAGCCCGGACGTTATCCCAGAGGTCCAGAACGTCCACGTTGAGCTTCTCCCAGATTTGGATGATGAGGGGGTCGGCCGCGTCTACGAGTCCCAAAAGTAGGTGCCCCGTGCAGATTTCCGTGTGCCGCCTGCTTGTGGACGCGGTCATCGCCAGCTCGAGTGTCTGCTGGGCGCCCGGAGTGAACGCCATTTTCTCCGTCGGCGGCTCCTGGCCCAACGGCACGATCTGCTGAATGACCCGTGACCCGTTCTCAAAGCGGACTCCGGCGGTAGCGAGCAGCCGAGCACCCAGGCCGGTGCCTTCGCCGAGCAGACCCAGCAGGAGGTGTTCTGCTCCGAGATAGTTGTGCTGGCGTTCGCGTGCTTCCTCCTGTGCGATCACGATGACCTGTCGCGAGCGCTCGTTGAACAGATGGAACATGGCCCCCCTATCTCCGGCTCAAGGTACATCTTGCCGGAGCTGGGTTCGGTGATGAGTTACTGTCACGGCATGAGCGCTGTGAAGGTCTTGGCTGGAACCGGTTTCGTGGCAGTCGCACTGCTCTCGGGATGCTCGGGTGTCATCAACCAGGGTGGGGATACCCCATGCAAGGACTTCATCGCTGCCGAGGAGCAGAAGCAGAACGACGCGGTGAGCAAGATGCTCAAGGATCAGCGCGGGCGTGATGCCTCGAATCTGGAGATCTCCGCGACACGTACCTCGGTCACGATGTACTGCAAGACGCTGGGGAATGACAGCAGCAAGATCCGCGAGGCTCCCCACATCTAGGTAGGGTCTTTCACGCAGTGTTTGCCTGGCCGCGGATATGCCCAGCTGGGGTTGCGGGCAATCGCCTCGCGCTGCGCTGGGCAATCTGGTCACGGCAGTGACAGGAACCACATCCGTTCCTGGGCAGTGATCCGCGTCATCGGGTACGCTCGCGCGGTGCATGACCGAAAACCCCAGGTAGGACTACCATTATGGTCGCTGATGTAATTAGTTGCGACAAGTTGCTCAGTCACCCGCGCGGGCTGGTGTGGGAACTGATCAGCTCACCCGACATGTACCCGATGTTCTTTACCGGCGTCGGTTCCTGCGAGACCTTGATCGAGAACACCGAGACGGGGCCCGATCCCGAATACCTGGTGCTGTCGGCCAAGACCACGGCCCGCGTTCGGCTGATTCTCAGCAACACCAAGGAAAGCCTGGCTATCGAGGGAGTCGATAACGACGGGCTAATCTCGGTCCGGTTGTTCGAGGAACGTTCGGCGCAGACCCGGGTACGCATCACGGTGTTGCGGGCGGCCTCCGTCTTACCGCCCGGCATAAAGAAGCCGAGCGTGGCGGTAAACCAGTGGTTGATGGATGGGCTGGACAAAATCGACGACTATCTGTCCGGCGCGTCGACTTCCACCGTGTCCAACATGGGTGATGGCGGAAATATTCAACTCAGCATCGCCCGGCTGATGGTGGGGGTCGGCGTGGTGCGTATCCCGCGCCCCGACCGCGGACTTCGCCAGTTGGGCTCACTGGCGCGGTGGGGATTCACTCTTCAGGGCGGATACGCGGCCGCGGCGGCCCGTGCTCCCAAGCAGCTCGCGATCGCCGATGACGCCGGACAGCTGACCTTCGAGCAACTCGACCGGCGCGCCGAGGCGATGGCCACGGGTCTGATGCGCGACGGCATCAACGAAACGTCCAAGATTGGCCTGCTGGCTCGCAACAACATTGCCATGGTCGAGTGCCTCATTGCCTTCGGCATGCTCGGTGTGGACGTGATGCTTCTCAACAACGCGTTGGCAGCAACCCAGATCCAGATTGCTGTGGCGCGGAACAATCTCACCAAGGTGTTTGTCGACGACGATCTGGACGAACTCGTCAGGTACGTGCCCTGGGAGGTCGAGCTCGTCAGCACCGGCCGGCGCAGTGCCATCAATGGCCGCCGCGGGCTCGATGACTTCGTTGTCGCCGACAAGCCTGGAGTGTTGCCGCCCACCCGTCCCGGCCACCAGGTGGTGCAAACCTCCGGAACGTCGGGAACCCCTAAGGGGGCGTTGCGGCCGACGCCGCGTGGGTTCGCCGTTATTGCCGCGATGCTTTCGCGGATGCCGATGAAGATGAACGAGACCATGCTCATCTCGGCGCCTGTCTTCCATGCCTGGGGCCTGGGCTGCCTGCAGATCAGCACCCCATTGCGGGCGACGGTGATCCTGCAGGAGAAGTTCGATCCGGAAGAATGCCTGCGGGCCATCGCCACCCGCAAGGTGACCACGCTGATTGCCGTCCCCGTGATGTTGCAGCGCATCGTCGATCTGCCCGCCACGGTGCGCCAGAAGTACGACACCTCGAGCCTGCGACTGGTTGCCTGCAGCGGGTCGCCTCTGAATGCCTCACTGGTGCAACGGTTTACCGAGGCGTTCGGTGAAGTGCTCTACAACTTCTATGGGTCCACCGAAGTGTCCTGGGCCACCATTGCTGACCCCGCGGATCTTGCGATCGCTCCCACCACCGTGGGGCGGCCGCCGTTAGGCACCACCATCGCGATTCTCGATGCCGACCGGCGCCCGGTGCCGCGCGGCGTGACGGGACGAATCTTCGTCGGCAATGAGATGTTGTTCGACGGGTACGTCGCCGATCCGTCTCCGGTCTCGGTCAATGGTCTGCTGGACACCGGCGATCTGGGGCACCTGGATGCCGATGGTCGTCTGTACATCGATGGGCGCGACGACGAGATGATCATCTCCGGCGGTGAAAACGTGTTTCCCCGGCCGGTGGAAGACGCGTTGGCCTTCTTGCCGCAGGTTGCCGATGTTGCCGTCGTCGGGACCTCCGATGACAGCTTCGGTCAGCGGCTGTCGGCGTTCGTCGTGCTGCACAAGGACGCCGGTCTCGACGGAGACATGGTGCGCGCCTTCATCAAGAATCGGCTCAGCAAGTTCCATGTGCCCCGTGACGTGTACTTCGTCAACGCACTGCCGCGTACGTCCACCGGCAAGGTCATCAAGCGACTGTTGCTCGCGGACTGCGCGCGCGATGGGATCAGGCCGCAGTAGTCACGCCTGAACGGGGGAGGCGGTCCACCCGCTCCACCGGGAAACATCGGTCAGCACCATGGGGCCGGCTGGCGGAGTTTCTCGATACTGCCGATACTTGTTGGCCAGCAGGCTGATCCAGGCCGGATCGGGCTTGTCGAGTGTCCGGGCTATGCCATCGGCGCGCGCCCACCACAACGCTGACCAATCCTCGTCGTAGTGGTCCACCAGGAAGCTGACGGCGGGATTCGCGGCGATGTTGCGCAGTCGCTGTAAATCGTTGCGTGACTTCGGCTTGTGATCAACCGCCCAGCAGATGACATCATCGGCGACCGCGAAGGTCACCGGAACCAAGTGCGGCACAGTCGATGCGCTCACCGTCGCCAGCCTTGCCACCGTCGCCGTTCGGAAACGGCTCCGTGCGTCGGCCGGGTCGAGTCGCACGCCTAGTGCGCGCCCCCGTTGCAGATGTTGGACAGCACGTGGAAGTTGTTGACGCCGTCGAACAGTAGGCCCCCCACCGCAGCGCCACGATCGATGATCTCGGGGGAGGAGCGCACCTCGGGGGCGGCCACCAGCCACGTTCCGGAGAGGTCGTAGGCGCCGCTCAGGCCGTCGGCGTAGGCGGTGAGCTGCTGGCGGGGCCCGGGTTCGGTGATGCCGTCCAGGTTGGCGCGCACGCCGTCGTTGACCCGTCCCCACATGTCGCGGGCCTGCCCAATGGCATCGACCTGACGGTCCAGGCCGGAGTAGGCGGGGTTGTCGCCGCGCAGGTACATCAGGGCCTCGGTGACGATCGGGCCGTTGTTGGCCGGATCATCGACGGCCTTGGACATCTGGTTGATCGCGGCGCAGGTCGATTCGTCCGCGCTGGCCACCGGGAGGCCCGCGCCGAACGGAATGATGGAACAGCTCACCAGGGCAAGCAGACCTGACCGAACCCACATATGTCCTCCACAAGATGATGTATCGCGCCGATAAAAACGGGAGCTTAGCTGTCTTTGCCAGACTTCGCTCAGCTGGCTCACAGAACGCTCGTCGGAACCACTGCGGCCCCTCCGGGGGGAATCCCGAAAGGGCCGCAATGGATCTTGATCAGTGCATCACTTGAGTTCTGCGGAGCTCAGCCCCAGCAGACGGCGGGCCACCACCAGCTGCTGGATCTGCTGGGTGCCCTCGAAGATGTCCAGGATCTTCGAGTCGCGGCCCCACTTCTCCAACAGGGTGCGCTCGGAATAGCCAGTGGTGCCGGCCATTTCGACAGCCTTGAGGGTCACATCGCTACCGACGCGACCAGCCTTGGCCTTGGCCATCGACGCTTCCATCGAGTTGGGGATGTTGTTGTCGGCCTGCCATGCGCTACGCAGGGTCAGCAGGTACGACGACTCCCAGTCGGCTTCCATGCGCAGGAACTCGGCCGCGGCCGCGTGCTGGGCGTGGGCAGGCCGGTCGTAGGAGATCTCGATGCCGGCGTCTTCAAGAATCTTGCGCAGTTCCTCGAGCGAGGCCCGCGAGACTCCGACGGCCATGGCCGCGACGATCGGACGGGTGTTGTCGAAGGTGCTCATCACACCGCCGAAACCCTTTTCGGTGTTGATCTCCGGATCGGACAGGATGTAGTCCTTGGGGATCCGTGCATTGTCGAAGCGGATGACCGCGGTGTCGGATGCCTTGATACCGAGCTTCTCTTCGAGACGCTCGATCGTCACGCCCGGGTGCTCACGCGGAACCAGGAAAGACTTGATCGCCGGACGGCCCTTGGTCTTGTCCAGGGTGGCCCACACCACGATGTGGGTGGCACGCGAACCGGCGGTGACGAAGATCTTCTCGCCGTTGATGACGTACTCGTCACCGTCGAGCTTGGCGGTGGTGGTTACCGCGGCGGAGTCCGAACCGAAGCCGGGCTCGGTGATGGCCATGGCGGCCCACACCTTGCCGAACTTGTCGGCGTCTTCCTTGGTCGTCACGCTCGACACTGCGGCGTTGCCGAGCCCCTGGAAGGGGATGGTCAGCAGCAGACCGCAGTCGCCCCAGCTCATCTCGAGGGCATTCAGCAGCGCGGACATGTTGGCGCCGTTGACGTTCTGCTTCTCGGTGTTCTCCTCGGCGCGGAAGGCCTCGGCACCGGCGAAGGCGAACGTGCCCGCGGCGGTGACGCCGGCGAACAGCGTCTCCAGGGTGTCCAGCTCGACGGGGTAGGTGTGCTCGGCCAGGTCGTACTTGCGGGAGATCGGCCGTACCAGCTCGGCAGCGCCCTGGTGCCCCTTCTCCTGAACCGCCTGCAACTTCTTGGGGAGTTCCAAATTGATTGCCATGGAAAGACTTTCGTTTAGTAGAGGTTCGGGGCTTAGAGGACTACGACGCCTTCGGCGACACCGATGGCACGCAGGTTGCGGTACCAGCGCTCCACCGGGTGCTCCTTGGTGAAGCCGTGGCCGCCGAGCAGCTGCACGCCGTCGAGGCCGATCTGCATGCCCTTGTCGGTGGCCAGCTTGCGGGCCAGGGCGGCCTCGCGGATGAACGGCAGGCCCTGCTCGGCGCGGGAAGCACCGCGCAGGGTCACCAGACGAAGGCCGTCGAGCTCAATGGCGATGTTGGCGCACATGAAGGCAACGGCCTGGCGGCGGGCGATGGGCTCGCCGAACGCCTCGCGCTGCTTGACGTAGGGGATCACGTAGTCGAGCACGGCCTGGCCGGTGCCGACCGCCAGGGATGCCCATCCGAGACGAGCCAGCGCGACGGCCTCGGAGTAGTCGGACTCTCCGGCTCCGTCCTCGCCCAGCAGGCCTGCGGCGGGAACCGCGACGTTGTTCAGGTTCAGCCGGCCCAGGGCCGCGCCGCGGATACCCATGCTCGGGTCTTCCTCGACGGTGATGCCCTCGGTGCCGGACTCGACGATGAACAGCGACGGGCGGCCGTTGTAGTTGGCGGCCACGATGAACAGCTCGGCCTGCGCCGCAGCGGGAACCAGCGACTTGACGCCGTTGAGGCGGAAACCGCTGGGGGTGCGGGTGGCGGTGGTCTTCAGGCTGAACGGATCGAACAGTGCCTGCGGCTCGGCGATCACGACAGAGGCCTGCGGCACGTTCTCGCCCGCGAACTCCTTGAGGTAGGTGGCCTGCTGGTCGGCGCTGCCCCAGTTGGTCAGTGCGGAAGCCACGCCCGACGGTGCCAGGATCGGCAGTGCCAGGCCCAGGTCACCGTATGAGAGAGCTTCGGCGACAAGGGAGTTGGTGACGGTCGAGCGCTGCGAGGCGATGCCGTCGAAATCCTCGGGGATGTTGATGGCGGTGACGCCCAGCTCGGCGACCTTGCTCAGCAGATCGGCGGGGTAGGTCTTGTTCTTGTCCGACTCGTAGGCGGCCGGGCGGATGACCTCGACGGCGAATTCCTTCACCGTGTCGGCGATCATCTTCTGCTCGTCCTCGGGAGTGAGGTCGAAGTAGTCGGCGTTCGCCTTGTCGAGGCGCTTGGGGGCGCCCTTGCTGCCGGTCACCTTCTTGAAGGTGCGGTTGGCAACGCCGAGGGTGGTGAACAAGCCCTTCGTGGTCTCGAAGATGCCCTTGTTGAAGGCTCCGCGCAGGTTGTACTTGTCCAGCAGCTCCGAACCCGCGATCGGGGTCAGTACCGCGATGAGGATGTCGATCGCGCCGCGCTTGTGCTTCTGGAGGCCGACGCCGGTCTCGTGTTTCGCCAGGCTCTTGCTCTTGGCGGCCTTCTTCTCGTCGCGCGGGGTCAACGTGTTGGTCATGTCACCAGCCGTTTCTGGGGTCAAAGTGGGGTTCTGCCGGAGTAACTGATCGTTACCTTACTCCGAAGTAAGAACCGTATCTTACTAAGCGGTAAGGTCCGCACAAAACGAGGTGCATGTCACACCGATGGACCCCGCGGCACGCGGGCTCTACCGCTCTCAAGCGGCGCTGGGAGTGCGAGAAGCTGGGCCCCCCTCAGGACAGGGCGCGCAGTACTTCCTCGTGCAGCAATGTGTTGCTTGCGACGGCACTACCGCCATGTGGGCCGGGCTCACCGGCCAGATTCGTGAAGGTGCCGCCGGCCTCACGGACCAGGATGTCCAGCGCGGCCAGGTCCCACAACGAGACCTCGGGTTCGGCCGCGATGTCGACCGCTCCCTCGGCGACCAGGCAGTACGAGAAGAAGTCGCCGTATCCCCGGACCCGCCACACCGCGTCGGTGAAGTCGATGAATCGATCGCGCGTACCGCGGTCGGCCCAGCCCGACAGGCTGGAGAACGACAGACTGGCAGACGCCAGCTGGTCGACCCCGGAAACATGGATCAGCTCGTCCTCGCCGGAGCCGACCCGGCGGTGGGCACCGAGCCCGGCGGCCGCCCACCACCGGCGGGACAGCGCCGGGGCACTGATCACTCCGACGACGGGGACGCCGTCTTCAAGCAACGCGATGAGTGTGGCCCAGATGGGGACGCCACGTGCGAAGTTCTTGGTGCCGTCGATGGGATCCACCACCCACTGCCGACCGCTGAAGGCGGCTTCTCCGCCGTATTCCTCGCCCAGCACCGAGTCCGCTGGACGTGCTCGATGCAGCAGAGAGCGCAGGACGGACTCCACCGAGGTGTCTGCGTCGGTTACCGGCGTCAGGTCGGGCTTGGTGTCCACCCGAAGATCGAGCGCACCGAACCGCGACGTGGTGATTTCATCGGCAGCATCGGCCAATTCGAGTGCCAGCCGACGATCTTCGCGCAAGGAGACGGTGGGCGTCATGCCTGCAGTCCTACCATGGACGTGTGTGGGAATTCGTGGTGCTACTGCTCATCGGCGGCTCGCTGGTTTTCGTCATCATGCAGATGCGACGCGGCAGGCAGGCGCAATCCGGTACGAACGCGGCGCAAGGGACCCTGTTGGTGACGGGTGTGAGCCCTCGTCCCGAGGGAGTGACGGGTGAGCAGCTGGTTACGATCACCGGTGCGCTCAATGGTCCGACGGTCGCCGAATACATCACCTATCGGCAGATCGTGCGTGACGTCAACGATTGGCCGCGCATCGGCGATCTGATTCCGGTGCTGTACTCACCGAAGAATCCCGAGCGTTGGGATGTGTTGTTAGCGCCGTCGCCGGGGGCCACCACTGCGCAGCAATACCCGAGTGGGCCGCCATCGATCGAAAACATCGATCCGGTACCCCCTCCACCGCCGCCTGCAACCCCGCCGCCACCTCCGGCAGCTTTTGGGGGTCCGTCGTCAGCGGAGGATCCGGCCAAGAAGCACGAACCGCCGCCGCGGTACTACGAACCTCCGCCGCTGTAGCTACGCGGTCTGCTGTAAGAAGTTCGCCAATGCGACGAGGCGATTCTCGGTCTCACGCTTGAACATTCGCTCCGCGATGGGCTCGATGATCGCCGGCCTGCAGGTGAAGGTCATGGTGTATGTCGCTAGCGACATGTCCTCGCGGTGCTCGGCGGCGAGGTCGGTGTCGTCACTGTCGATCGGTTCATGACGGAGCGAGGCGGCCCACTTGCTGAAGAAGGGCGGCGTGGATTCGAGCTTGATGGCCGCCAGATGCGGTGGTTTGAACGTGACGTATCGGGTGCGAAATGAGTAGCCGCCCAGGATCCAGCGCGCGGTACAGACAGCCACCTTGCCGACGTCGGCCTTGCCGCCCTCCACCGACGCGCGGCGTAGCAGGGTGTCCCATTCCAGTCGCCGGCCGTAATCGTGGAGCAGGTCGAACGTCCGCTCGCAGCTGGCGGGCATGACCTGTGACACCACGATATGGACGGTCACGGATGAGCCTCGTGGGCGAAGACCAATGTCATGGCTCGCCGTGTCGTCCGGTGGCGGCGAGCAGATCGGGCACGGTCTCGAGCTTTACCCGGGGGCGGCCCTGTGGCTCGCCGGTCGCGCGCTCATGCGAATCGATGGTCAGCCAATCAGACTGGGACACGATGTGTGGTTCGTGACCCAAAAGCCATTCCTCCAGGGCTGCGGTATCGGGTGCGGCGCCCAGGTCGGCGCTCGTCAGATCCGCGAGCAGCGTGTCGACCGTCTCCTGTGAGTCGCTCTTGTTGGTTCCGATGACGCCGACCGGGCCACGTTTGATCCAGCCGACCACATACTCGTTCTCGCGGCCCTCGATGCGTCCCGCGTTGTTGAGGATGACCCCACGCCGGGAATCGAAGGGCAATCCCGGCACCGGAACTCCGCGATACCCGATGGCACGCACCACCAGGTGGGTGGGCAGCGTCTCGCGTTCGCCCGTGTCGCGGGCCGCGACGTACCCGTCTTCATCTACTAATTCGTTGTGGCCCACAGTGATTGATTCGACCTCGGTATCGCCGTGCAGCTCGATGGGGGAGGTGCGAAACCGGAACACCACTCTGCGATGGCCTTCGGTGTGCGGTCGTTCCGAGAATTTGCGCAAGGTGTCGATGTTGGTGCGGGTGGGCTTGGGTGCGGCCGCCAACTCCTCGTCGGTGATGTCGGCCAGGTCGTCAGGGTCCACCACGACGTCGACACCGGGCAGATCTCCCATCTCGCGCAGCTCCAGCGGGGTGAAGGTGGCCTGCAGCGGTCCGCGCCGGCCGATGATCACAACTTCACGGATCGCGTTGTGGTCCAACGAATCCAGGGCGCGATCGGCGATGTCCGTGGTGTGCAGCGACTCCGGATCCATGCCCAGGATGCGTGCGACGTCCAGCGCCACGTTGCCATTGCCGACCACCACCGCGCGTGCGCCCGACAGGTCGACCGATACCTTCTGGTACGTGGGGTTGGCGTTGTACCAACCCACCACGTCGACGGCCGCGATGCAGCCCGGCAGTTGATCGCCCGGGATGCCCAGGGGCTTGTCGGACTGGGCTCCCACCGCGTAGATCACCGCGTCATAGCGCGACGCCAACTCCTCGGCGGTGATCTGTTCTCCCACTTCGATATTGCCGAAGAATCGGAAGCGCGGGTGCGTTGCCGTCTTCTCGAATACCGCGCTGACCGACTTGATCTTGGGGTGATCCGGCGCAACCCCAGACCGGACCAAACCCCAAGGGGTGGGCAGCATTTCGAGCATGTCAACATGCACGTCGAAGTCGGGGTGTTTGAGCAGCGATCCGGCGGCAAAGAAGCCCGAGGGCCCCGCACCGACGATGGCGACGTGAACGGCGCGCACCCTCGTCCATCCTTATCTGCCCGCCAGGGGGCAGCGGCTGTCGTCGGCTATGGGCTGGCCGACAGGGGGCTGGCCGCGGTCCTGTGCGGACGGGTTACCCCACCGATGCTAGCGACGGTTACGAGGGTGCGCGGGTAGACCTGCGGACTAGGCCCGCATTTCGTACACGCCGGACAGCGCCTCGACCCGGTTCCAAATAGCGTCGAAGCGTTCGGAATTGAATACCGGTTCTGAAATCACGTCCTTCGCCCACTGCCGTTGGGACGCGGTGGCCTCGCGCTTGCCGATCAGATCGACCGCGTACTGCGAGAAATCCCGGTTAAGGATCTCGAAGATCTGGTCGATGAGCTGCTCGTCGGCACCTCGCAGCTTGGCCTGCTCCAGGATCAGACCGCCGTAGACCACCAGGGTGAACAGCTCACCGATGCTGAGCTGCAGATCCAGTCCGGCGCTCTTGATGGCGTCCTTTTCCGCGGCCACCAAGGTGGCCAGCGCCTCGGCGCGCTCGGTGAAGGCTGCGACATTCGGGATGCCGGCGTTCTCCGCGAACGGCTTGCGCCAATCGTGGAACTGGACCTTACCCAGGCCGCTGGCCGGGCCCTGGTTGAACAGGAACTCGTCGTCGCGGGCTTCCAGCTGCACTCCGGGAACCGCGAGATCCTGGGAATGGTGCAGGTAGGCGGGCATGAACTTGAGGATCAGCGCCAGGTTGACAGCCACCGTGCCCTCGAGCTTGGGCAGGCCGGCCACGTCGATACGTGCCGCAGTGGTGTAGGTCTCGGCCTCGAATGCCTTGGCCGACATGACATCCCCCAGCAATGCCAGCACCTTCTCAGCCTCGGTGGTGGCCTTCATCTTGGTGACCGGGTTGAACAGCAGGTAGCGCCGATCCTCGGGGCTGGCGGTGCGGAAGTAATCCACGGCGCGCTCGCTGAACAGCTTCATGCCCATCAACCGGGCGTAGGCGTCGACGAACTCGCGGCGCACGTGGTCGAACTTGGTGACCGGGCTGCCGTACAGAATGCGGTTGTGTGCGTGGGTGACCGACTCGTACAGGGCGTGAGTCGACAGGCCGATGCCGCCGAAGCACAGGTTGAACTTGCCGATGTTGACGGTGTTGAGCGCGGCGCTGAAGGCGTCGGCGCCGACGTGCAGGATGTCGTCCTCGCTGACCGGGTACTCGTCGAGTTCGAACTCTGCGACGTACATCTGCGACGGCACGACGTTCTTGATCACCGTGTAGTTGGGGTGCTCGCTGTCGGCGAGGAAGAAGACGTACTGGTCCAGTCCGTCGCGGCCTTCGACCCGGCCGAACACCGACACGATGCGGGCGCAGTTGCCATTGCCGATGTAGTACTTGCGGCCCGACGCCTTGTATCCGCCACCTTCGACCGGAGTGAGCACCAGGTCGGTGGAGTAGATATCGGCGCCGTGGGCCTGCTCGGACAGGCCGAAGGCCGCGACGGCTCCACCGTCGAGCAGGTCGGCAGCGCGCTTGCGCGGGTCGGTGTTGGTGCTCTGCCACACCGGCCCGAGCCCGAGCACGGTCACCTGCCACGGGTACCAGTAGTTCAGGCCGTAGAAGCCGAGGATCTCCGACAGCTTGGCCACGCGGGCAGTGTCCCAGCGCTTGTCGGCGTTGCCGGCGCCGTCGGCGGCCGGGGTGAGGAAGGTTGCGAACAGCTTCTCGCTCGCCGCGAAGTCCAGGAAGTCCTGGTAGAAGACCTTGTCGACATAGTCCTTGAGCAGGCGCGTCTTGCCGCGATTCTCGAACCAGTCGACGGTGGCCTTCAGGAGTCGGCGTGTTTCACCGTCGAATTCGGCGAAGTCGTCCTGGGTGGGGTGAAGCAGCTCGGTCTTGGGGGCGATGTTCGTATCCTGACTCACGGTCAGGAACTTACCAGTGCGTCAGTTTGGATAGGGAGGGACGGGGATTTGAACAGCACGTGCACAACCGTCGGTGGGTCAGTTGGCGTCGCGTACCGTGCGCCGGTCGGTCTGGTCGCGTTGGTGGGTGCAGTGCCGGTGGCGCCGCCGTCCCAGGCGGGCCAATGCCATCAGCGCCAGGTCGTCGGCATCCATCGCGGGCCGGTGCGGCACGTAATCATCAAGTAGGGCTACCTCGACGCCCTGCTTGTCCAGGTCATCGCGGATGCCCGCCGTGAACATCGAATCGGCGCCGCGGGGTTGAGTGTGGTGCGAAATCCTTTGTGTTGCGAGCGATCTGACCATGATGACGCCGCCCTGGCCGCGATCGGCGATGCGGTGCCCAAATCGATGGGTGAGATAGAGCGTGCGCATGCGGTTCAGTACGGGCTCGCCGAAGCGGCTGCTGCCGCTGTCTTCGTCGGTGATGCACACCAGCAGGCCGACGTCGATGTCGTCGGTCGCCGCGGCGAGCTCGCCGGTGAAGACATCGGGCGATGTGGTTCGCACGCTCACGCCCGAGGTCACGGCCAGTGTGTAGGCGTCGGCCCGTCCACCGTGCGCCGCGAGCACCACGTTGATGCCGTTCGCGGCGATGTGGCGCGCGAATGCGGTCGCCGTTTGGGTCTCTCCGGCCGCGATAACGGCCCATGGCCCGTACCGTGATCTTGGTAGCGCGGCCAGCTGCCGCCCGAAGGAGTGCATGTCGTTCGCGTCTCCCGGGTAGCTAAGTAGTTGAGTATTGTATTTCTTGTTGAAATTCGATATATCAAATTCGACGGAATGATAACAGTCGAATAGTCGGATCGGGGTGGAAATGACGAAGTCCGCACCCGCGGTCGTGCGCGCAACCCAGGTTCTCGATTACCTGGCAGCGCGGCCCGTTCAGCCGCTGTCGATGACCGAGATCGCCGAGGCCATAGGCGTCAACCCGGCATCGACGCTCGCGATACTTCAGGCGCTGACGGAGGCCGGATACATCGTTCGTCATCCTCGCCACAAGACGTATTCGATCGGTCCCTCCCTATTGATCACCGGTCATGCCGCCCGGATGCGATTTGAGATCGCCGACGTCGTGGACGCCGAGGTGAAACAACTCGCCACCGCTTTCGGCACGGCATGTACGGGGTCGATGATCGCGGGGGAGGACGTCGCGGTCATCGCGTCGTACGGTCGCTCACCCAGCGGTGGCAGCTACCAGGTGGGGCAACGCATTCGGCTCAGCGCGCCGGCGGGTCTGGTGTTCATGGCGTGGGCGCCCGATGCGGACGTGCGGCAATGGCTGCTTCGCGCTACTCCGGTGATTACCGATGAACTCTGGGACGGGATGCAGACCATGCTGGCCGGCATTCGCACGCAAGGGTATTTCGCGTCCGTGCACAGTGATCGTGTCGACAAGTTCTACATGCAGTTCGGCGAGGCAGCCAGCCAAGGCAGCGTCGGCGAGAAGCGCGACATCATTCAGTCGATGCTCGCCGCTCTGTTGGCCCGCATGGGCGAGCCGATCGACTTCAGTGAGCCACGCCGGATCGGGTTCCTGGGGGCTCCTGTGTTCAACGCCGAGGGAGAGGTTGCCGTGATGCTCAGCGTGCTGGGAACACCTGACAGCCTCACCGAAACTGAGGTCACCGACGCGGGCAATCGTCTGCGCTACAGCGCCGATCACATCACGTCGATCACCCACGGCAGGCAGGGCGCCAGCACCTAGACATCGGGTCGGAATGCTGCGCTCCGTCAGCCCGGTAGCCTGAACAGTTGTGGATCTGGACTGCCAAGCCGACATCGCTGACCTCGACACGACCCTCACCACGGTGGAGCGGGTGCTCGACGTCGACGGTCTGCGTGCCCGGATCAAGACACTCGAAGAAGCCGCCGCCGACCCCAACCTGTGGGATGACCAGGCGCGCGCCCAGCAGGTGACCAGCCAGCTCTCGCACGCACAAGGTGAGCTGCGGCGTGTGGAAGCACTGCGGCAGCGTCTCGACGACCTGCCGGTGCTCTACGAGCTCGCTGAGGAAGGCGATGACCCCTCGGTGGTGGCAGAGGCCGATGCCGACCGCGCCAAGCTGCGCGAGGACATCGAGGCCATGGAGGTCCGGACGCTGCTGTCGGGCGAGTACGACGAACGCGAAGCGGTGGTCACCATCCGGTCCGGTGCTGGCGGTGTGGACGCCGCGGACTGGGCCGAGATGCTCATGCGCATGTACATCCGCTGGGCCGAGGCGCACAAATATCCCGTCGAGGTTTTCGACACCTCCTACGCCGAAGAGGCGGGTATCAAGAGCGCGACCTTCGCAGTGCACGCACCCTTCGCCTACGGCACGCTGTCGGTCGAGCAGGGCACGCACCGGTTGGTGCGAATCAGCCCGTTCGACAATCAGAGCCGGCGGCAGACTTCGTTCGCTGATGTCGAGGTGCTGCCGGTGGTGGAGACGACCGATCACATCGACATTCCCGAAGGCGATCTGCGCGTCGACGTGTACCGATCGAGCGGCCCGGGTGGTCAGTCGGTGAACACCACCGACTCGGCGGTGCGTTTGACTCACATCCCGACGGGGATCGTCGTCACCTGCCAGAACGAGAAGTCGCAGCTGCAGAACAAGGTCGCGGCGATGCGCGTGCTGCAGGCCAGGCTGCTGGAGCGTAAGCGGCAGGAGGAGCGCGCCGAGATGGATGCGCTCAAGGGTGATGGCGGCAGTTCATGGGGCACCCAGATGCGCTCCTACGTGCTGCAGCCGTATCAGATGGTCAAGGACCTCCGTACCGAGTACGAGGTAGGTAATCCCGCGGCGGTACTGGACGGGGACATCGACGGATTCATCGAGGCGGGAATTCGGTGGCGCAATAGGCGCGATGACTAGCGCCACCGAGTTCAACGCGGCGAGCCTTCGCCTCCACGAGCGCTGGAACACCCTGTGGTCCAGCGAGGTTGGTCGCTGGCTACTCGACAGCGGTCTGCAGATCGTCATCGCCGTCCTGGGTGCGATGATCCTCGTGCGCTTCATCAACTGGGGCGCGCACAAGATCACCCGCCGGCTGGACCGTTCGTTTACGCAGAGCGATGCGCTGGTGCGCTCCGAGGCCAGTAAGCATCGCCAGGCACTCGCCTCCGTCGTCTCCTGGATCGTCGTGGTGCTGGTCGTTGTCGTCACCACCGTGCATGTCGTTGGGGTGCTGGGTATTTCGATAGGCGGGCTCGCAGGTCCCGCCGCGGTGCTCGGTGGCGCGCTCGGTTTCGGCGCCCAGCGCGTCGTCCAGGACCTGTTGAGTGGTTTCTTTCTGATCACCGAAAAGCAGTACGGCTTCGGTGATCTGGTGGAGCTCTACGTGCAGGGGCAGACCACCGAGTCCCGGGGGACCGTCGAGGAGGTCACCCTGCGGGTGACCAAGTTGCGTTCCAGTGAGGGCGAGGTCATCACCATTCCGAATGGGTTGATCGTCAAGGCGGTCAACTTGTCGAAGGACTGGGCCCGCGCGGTCGTCGATATCCCGGTGCCCACGAGTGTGGACCTGGCCCGGGTTAACGATGTGTTGTACGACGTCTGCCAGCAGGCGCTGGTGGACCGTGATCTGTCGCAGCTGCTGCTCGACGCCCCGTCGCTGATGGGTGTCGAGAGCATCGAGGTGGACCGGGTCAACGTGCGCATGGTGGCGCGGTCGCTGCCCGGTAAGCAGTTCGAGGTGGGCCGGCGGCTGCGCGCCAAGGTCATCGCGGCGCTGGCCAAGGCCGGCGTGGCGTTGGTGGGGGACAGCCGCCCGGTGGTGCGCACCATGTCGTCCTCGAGCTCCGGAGAGCTCAAACGCGAGACCAAGCGCGAGGAGGATCGCGACGAGGGCGTTGACACCAAACCCCAACCGATCGTGAAGGACGAGGATCTCAAATGAGTGAACCTCGCCAGGAACCGTTCTGGGAGAAGCTTCTGTCCTCGGCGGCCAAGATCCGGGCAAAGGTCAGGATCCGCACCTCGACCGCCATGCTCATTCTTGCGTTCGTCGCGGCGAGCTGGCTCTACGAGATCAACAAGCCGGAGCCGGCGCCTCCGCAGCCGCCGCCGGGATACACCTGGGTGCCCAAGCCCAGCGTCACGACGACCACGCCGCGACCGGTACCCAGCACCACGAGGCGGCCGACGACCACTACGGCGCCCACCACGACCACGACGACGGAGCCCACGAACACCATCGTCACGACATTTCCGACGCTGACACCCAGCGGAACGCCGCCGACACCCCCGACGACAACCCCACCTCCGGCGCCCGGATGGTTGCCCCCCTGGCTGGTCCCGCCGCAGCTTCCGCCGCCGCCCGGTGCACCTCCCGCGACGCCTCCAAGCCCCGCGCCGTAGTGCGCCCTCACGGTCATCACGGGTTTCCCGGCTAGACTGGCGTGCCGTGATCAGCCTCGACAAGGTAACCAAGCTCTACAAATCGTCGGCTCGGCCCGCGTTGGACAACGTGAGCCTCGAGATCGACAAGGGTGAGTTTGTGTTCCTCATCGGACCTTCGGGTTCGGGCAAGTCGACATTCATGCGCCTGCTCCTGGCTGAGGAGCTGCCCACCAAGGGCGAAATCCAGGTTTCCAAGTTCCACGTCAACAAGCTGCGCGGTCGCGAAATCCCGCACCTTCGGCAGACGATTGGCTGTGTTTTCCAGGACTTCCGGCTGCTCCAGCAGAAGACGGTGTATGAGAACGTGGCCTTCGCGCTTGAGGTGATCGGCAAGCAGACCGACATCATCAACCGCATCGTGCCCGAGGTGCTCGAGATGGTGAACCTGACCGGTAAGGCCAGCCGGCTGCCCTCGGAGTTGTCCGGTGGCGAGCAGCAGCGCGTCGGTATCGCGCGTGCGTTCGTCAACCGTCCGCTGGTGCTGCTGGCCGACGAGCCGACCGGAAACCTGGACCCCGAGACCAGTGAGGACATCATGGCGCTGTTGGAGCGGATCAACCGCACCGGCACCACCGTGTTGATGGCGACACATGACCATCACATCGTCGACTCGATGCGCCAGCGCGTCATCGAGTTGGAGCTCGGCAAGCTGATCCGCGACGAGCAGCGCGGTGTCTACGGGGTAGATAGGTAAGTGGAATAGAACATGCGTTTTGGATTCCTGTTCAACGAGGTCCTCACCGGCCTGCGTCGCAATGTGACCATGACGGTGGCGATGATCATCACCACCGCGATCGCGATCGGATTGTTCGGTGGTGGTCTGCTGGTGATATCGCTGGCCAAGAACTCTAAGGCCATCTACCTGGACCGCGTGGAGACGCAGATCTTCCTCACCGAGGACCTGTCGGCCAGCGACACCGACTGCAGCAGCGATATCTGCAAGGGTCTGCGCGACGAGATCGAGAAGCGTTCCGATATCAAGTCGGTGCGCTTCGTGAATCGCGAGGACGCGTACGCGGACGCGGAGAAGCGGCTGCCGCAGTTCCGGGACCTGATGAAGGACGTGAGCAAGGATGCGTTCCCGGCCTCGTTCATCGTCAAGCTCAAGAACCCGGAGACGCACGCAGATTTCGACGAGTCATTCGTCGGCAAGCCCGGTGTGAAGGGTGTGCTCAACCAGAAAGATCTGATCGACCGCTTGTTCGCGGTGCTGAACAGCCTGCGTGACGCGGCGTTCATGATCGCGTTGGTCCAGGCTGTCGGTGCGGTTCTGTTGATCGCCAACATGGTTCAGGTCGCCGCATACACCCGGCGCACCGAGGTGGGCATCATGCGTCTGGTGGGTGCCACCCGTTGGTACACGCAACTGCCGTTCCTGCTGGAGGCGGTGATCGCGGCGCTTGCCGGTGTCGCGCTGGCGGTGATCGGTCTGATCGTGGCGCGGGTGACCATCCTCAACGGCGCGTTGGAGCAGTTCATTCAGGCCAACTTGATTGCCCCGATCACCTATGGAGATGTGTTCCTTGCGTCGATTCAGATGGCGGCGCTGGGCATTCTGCTGGCCGGAGTGACCGCCTATGTGACCTTGCGTCTGTACGTGCGTAGATAGGTCCTGGCGATGAGTAAGAAACCGACCGACGGGCGCCAGATCATCGCGTCCAATCGCAAGGCGCGGCACAACTATTCGATCCTCGACGTCTACGAGGCCGGGGTACAGCTGGTGGGCACCGAGGTCAAGACCCTTCGCGAGGGCAAGGCCTCTCTGGTAGACGCCTTCGCCACCATCGATGACGGTGAGGTCTGGCTGCGCGCGTTGCATATCCCGCAGTACGACCACGGAACCTGGACCAACCACGCACCGCTGCGGAACCGGAAGTTGTTGCTGCACAGAGCGCAGATTGATCAGCTGGTCGGCAAGGTTCGCGATGGCAACCTGACGCTGGTGCCGTTGTCGCTGTACTTCCTGGACGGCAAGGTCAAGGTGGAGCTGGCGTTGGCGCGCGGTAAGCAGGCGCACGACAAGCGTCAGGATCTGGCCAAGCGGGACGCGACCCGCGAGATCACCCGCGAATTGGGGCGGCGCGCCAAAGGCATGTAACCCGAACGGGTTACGCGGCCACCGCCAAGGCCTTCTCGTGTCTGCGCTGGCGCTCGACGGTTACCAGGTAAAAGGCCCATGCGAACGCGAAACTCGTGAAGAGGCTCGATACGAAGTAAAGCCATGGGCGCCGGATGCCGCGGCGGTACCCGTCGATGATCGTCATCAGCGGTAGCAGAATGACATTGCCGATCGTGTAGTCCTGGCTGGCCGAGCCCGCCGCGGGATTGACGAACATCAGCTTGATGTAGTCGATCCACCCGGTGATGGGGTTGGACACGTGGTACTCGGCGACGTACCGGATGTTGAAGTACCAGCCCAGTGCGATCGAGGCAATGCCGACGGCGTAGTACACGATTTCGAGCAGCGATAACGCGGGACCCGTTGCGGTTCGGGCGAATATCGGTCGATTCGACGCGACGATGAGCGCGATGACGGCGATTCCGAGGATCGCGTGCACGATGAGCGACACCATGTCCGGAGCCTGACAGCGCTCTGAAGTTTTGTCAATAGTGACATAACTTGCCTTGATTGATCCTTGCGGTACCTTTCGAGCATGGTCAGACCGGCCCAGACCGTCCGCAGTGAGCGGACCCGTGCCGCCCTTCGGCAGGCGGCGATCGTGCGCTTTCTGGGTCAGGGCGTGGAGGACACCTCGGTCGAGCAGATCGCCGCGGATGCCGGAGTCTCTTTACGTACCTTCTATCGTCACTTCGAGTCCAAGCATGACCTGCTCTTCCCGGACTACGACCTCGGTTTGGAATGGTTTCGCAGCGCGCTGGACGCCAGGATTCCCGGCGAGCCCATCCTGGAATCGGTGGAGTCGGCGATCTTCAGTGCGCCCTATGACGTCGACGCGGTGGTCAAGATCGCGACGCTGCGTAACCAGGAGCTGGACCGCGCGCGCATCGTGCGGCATATCCGGCAGGTTGAGGCCGAGTTCGCTGAGGCGATCGAGGAGCATCTCGTTCGCGATGGTGACGGCGACACCAATCCTGATGTGCGCCTGCGTAATACCGTGACGGCGCGCAGCATTGCGGCGGCAGTCTTCGGCGCCATGGACGCGTGGATGCTGGGCGAGAATCGCTCGCCCGAGGAGCTTGCGCGGCTCAGTCGTACCGCGCTGGACTTCCTGAAGGTGGGAATCGGCGACGCTTCCTGAAACTAAGTTTTGTCACTATTGACAAAACTTCGGCGCCATGTCAGCGTGAGGCATGGCGGACTTCGAGGCGATCGTGATCGGCGCGGGGCACAACGGACTCACCGCAGCGGCGAAGCTGCAACAGTCGGGACTGCACACCCTGTGCCTCGACGCGAAGTTGTACGCCGGCGGTATGGCTTCGACGGTGGAGCTGTTCGATGGCTACCGATTCGAGATCGCCGGGTCCGTCCAGTTTCCGACATCTGCCGTCTTGAGTCGCGATCTTGGGCTGGACACGTTGCCGACCGTCGACCTCGATGTTGTGTCCGTGGCGCTCAGGGGGATTGGCGACGAGCCGCTTGTCTACTACAGCGATCCGATGAAGCTGTTGACCCATCTCAACGAGGTACACGGAGCCGAGGCGGTCAACGGCATGGCGGGGATCATGGCGTGGAGCCAGGCGCCCACGAGGGCGTTGGGGCGATTTGAGGTGGGGCAGCCGCCGAAAACATTCGATGAGATGTACGCCTGTGCGACAAACGAATTCGAGAGGGCGAGTATCAACGACATGCTTTTCGGATCGGTCACCGATGTGCTGGACCGCTACTTTCCTGATAAAGAAAAACATGGCGTGCTGCGCGGAATGCTGGCGTTTCTGGCGCTCAACATGACCTACCGCGGTCCGGAAACCCCCGGTAGCGCTGCCGCGTTGGCCTTCGGGTTGGCGATGCCGGATGCGACCGCCTTGCAGATGAAGAAGCTCCGAGGCGGTATCGGTGCGCTCACGTCGCATCTGCATGAGCTCTTGATTCGGCATGGCGGTGAAGTGCGGCTGCGCAGCAAGGTGACTCAAATCCTGACATCCGACGGCCGGGTGAGCGGCGTCGGTTTGGAAGATGGCTCGACAATCACCGCACCCGTCGTTATTTCTTGCGTCGCACCGGATATCACCATGGTCGAGATGTTGGACTCCTCGGTTGTTCCACCCGATCAGCGGGACCGATTCGCGCGGGTCGATCACCGCGGCAGCTACCTGCAGATGCACTTCGCTCTCGACGCGCTGCCGGAGTTCGCGGCGCCTTACCAGGACCTGAACGATCCGGAGATACAATCGACGGTCGGGATGTACAGCACGCCCGAGGAGTTGCAGGCGCAGTGGGAAGACTGTCGCCGGGGTGTGGTGCCCGCCGATCCCGCGGTGGTGTTCCAGATTCCGTCCCTGCATGACCCGCAGCTGGCGCCCGAGGGCAAGCACGCGGCTTCGGCGTTCGCATTGTGGTTCCCCGTGGAGACGGGGCACGCCCGATACGGCGAGATGAAGGTGGAGATGGGGGAGCGAGTGATGGACAAGATCTCCCGGCTGGCACCCAATTTCAAGGACACGGTGTTGCGGCACACCACCTTCACACCCCGCCACATGGGCACCATGTTCGGGGCGCCGGGCGGCGACTACTGCTTCGGGTTGGTTCACGCGGACCAGATCGGCGTCAACAGACCAGGGCCACGCGGATACCGGGGCGATCCCTTACCTGTCGAAGGCCTGTATCTCGGGAGCGCGGGATGTCATGGAGGACCGGCGATTTCCTTCATCCCCGGCTACAACGCCGCGCTGGAAGTGTTGGCAGACGCGCGCTAGAGCGCTCCTGCGCCGACCCGCCGCGCCGCCCTTCGCGTCGAGACCCCCTTCGCGCCGAGACCCCTTCGCGCCGAGACCGAGGTTGTGGCGGATTCGTCTCGCATCTTTTCGCCATAACCTCGGTCTCGGCGACGACGGCTAGAACGCTCGGCTGCCCGCCGGGGACAGCACGAATCCGTGCGGGCCATCACCGGTGAAATTGTTGGGCAGTAGGCAGATCGTCTCGCGCTGCTCGCTCACTCCGCAGGTGATCACTTTGTCGGTGCCCTTGAGCCCGTAGGTGATCTTCTGGCCGGAGGTCAGCGGACGATAGGCGCTGGGGTCCACGGGGGCCGGTCCGGCGGGGGATGCGTCGGGACGCGCGACGATCTCCTGCTGACCCAGGTCGGGCATGTGGGTCAGGCTCGCGGTCGGGGTATTGAGCGACACCGCGGCGACGTTCTCGTCACCCGCGACGCCGGGGAGCTTGCCCCAGCAGGTGCCGTCGACTCCGGTAGCGCGGGAGTTCGAGGTGATGCGGCAGCGCAGGCCATCGGGGGTGAGGAACTGCACACCCGTGGTGGCGTACGCCGAGTACGTCTCAAAGGCAGTGGGCTCGACCGCCGTGTAGCCGTCAAGGCTGGGTATTGACGGCTCGGCGGACGCCTGAGCAGCGAATACGGTCGCGCCGGCCGCAACGGCGGCATAGGTACTCAGCAGCATGCGCATGGCGGTGACTCCCCAGGTTTGGCGATTTCCCGCACGTTACCGTGGCGTGGACGGGTAATTCGGTGGCTTCGTGGATCTGCGGCGGTACGATGGAGTGTCCCACCGAAGGTCGGTGGGGTGACGGGGCTGAAAGGTTTCGACAGCGAGTCTCGACTTAAGGGAAGCGTGCCGGTGCAGGCAAGAGACCACCGTAAGCGTCATTGCAACCAATTAAGCGCCGATTCTCATCAGCGCGACTACGCACTCGCTGCCTAAGCGACTGCGTGTCTGTCAGACCGGGAGCGCCCTCGGCCCGGACCCTGGCATCAGCTAGAGGGACAAACCTACGGGTTCGGTCGCGGGACCCGTAGGGACATCAAACAGCGACTGGGATCGTCATCTCGGCTTGTTCGCGGGACCGAGAGATCCAAGTAGAGGCATAGCGAACTGCGCACGGAGAAGCCTTAATGAACGGCCGTTGGACCCGGGTTCAATTCCCGGCAGCTCCACCGATAGAACACAGATAACTTCATATTCGAGACCTCCTTGCCGACGAGCAAAAGTGTCATACCCCTGCGGTACGACTGGATGCACAGGCGGTA